>JASHYD010000634.1 GCA_030043175.1 Xanthobacteraceae bacterium
CTTGAGTTGGCCGAGGCTGACATGGCCGGCGTTGGCCTGGCGCCACGCCGGTCCATGGCGGCGGAAGATATCCGCAACCTCCAGCCTTGGACGCTCCAACAGTGCCGCGCTTTAGGCGGGCGGCTCGGTCTCTTGCTTGGCCTCGTTCTTGATCTCGTCCTTCTTGGGCCGGAGCGGTGTGAGGCGGTCGAGCGGGCTCATGACCTCGCGGATCGTGTTGGTGGCGACGCGCGTGTAGAGCGCTGTCGTTTCCAACTTCGAATGTCCCAAAAGCACTTGGATCACGCGAATATCGATATTCTGCTCAAGCAGATGAGTCGCAAAGGAGTGCCTCAAAGTATGGGGTGTCACGCGCTTCTTGAGGTCGGCCATGACGGCGGTGGCATGACAGGCGCGCGTGAGTTGACGTGTCGTTATCGGGTTGGTTGGGTTCTGGCCGGGAAACAGCCATCCTTGCGGCCGCGCGACGCGATACCAGTCGCGCAGAAGTTCAAGCAGCGTCGGGGACAGCATCGCATAGCGATCCTTGCGACCCTTGGCCTGTTCGATGCGCAACATCATGCGTTTGGAATCGATATCGGAGACCTGCAGAAAGGCAACCTCGGAGACTCGCAGCCCCGCGCCGTAGGCGACACTCAACGCCGCCTTGTATTTGATGCCCGGTGCCGCCTCCAGAAAACGCGCCATCTCATCAGGGCTTAAGATAACCGGGGCTTTGCGTGGCTCGTGTATCGTCGACAGGTGCCTGCCGAGGTCGGGACGATCAAGCGTCACCCTGAAAAAGAACCGCAGTGCCGCGACAGTGGCGTTGATCTTCGGCGTGCCAGCGCCGCTCGAGGTCAGATGCAACTGAAAGCCGCGGACGTCGTCAGGTTTGGCGGTATCGGGAGAGCGCTTGAGGTAACTTGCGAAGTCCTTGACCCGTTGCACATAGGCATGTTGGGTCTTCTGCGCGAATTTGCGGATCGTCATGTCCTCGATCATGCGCCGACGCAACGGGCTTATTGCCTGTTCGGTCATGGGGAGCTCCTGTTTTGAGTGAGGGTTGCCACCCTTTCATCTCAAGACAGGACGCACCCATCCGCTAGCTTATGATGCGCGCTCGAGGCAGCGCCGCAGCACCCTACCGCGCGAGCGGTTTAGTCCTTTGACCCATAGCGGCCGCCGAGTGTGCATCGCAGCTATTTGTGCGGTGTGAGGAGCAATCCTCCCCTACCCGGCCGTCTGACCGACCCACCCGTTGATGCCGGAAGATCGGCGCAGCGGAACCGCCACACCAACTGGAAGCTTCCGCGCGGGGTCAGTGTAATGTCGGCAGCGCGGTGCTGCCGCAGCACTTTTTGAATTTCTTGCCTGAACCGCAGGGACAGGGGTCATTGCGTCCAACCTTCGTTGATCGCAGGAGGTGGTCGCGCTGCGGCAGTGGCCGGTCCGGGTCGCGCCAGTAGGCGGCGATGCTTTGGAGAATGATGGGCAGTTGATCTACGATCTTGTCGCGCATATTCGGCGTGATGCGATCTCCGGAAAGTTTTGGGTCATCCTGCACGAGCGCGAAGATCAAACTGCACATCTCGGCCGCGCGCCTGTCCTTGAACATCGGCTCCCAATCGGACCCGCTCAACTCGATACCCACCACAAACCCCTTGGCCCACACATGACCTCGCTCGGCATCGCCGAATTCGACAATGAACGGGTCGTGGAGTGCGTCGGCATTCCGACGAACGGCGATCGCATTCCAGTGCTTCGTCAAAAGATTCATAAAGTACTGAGCTTGCTCAACGCTATCCCAGAGCGGTCCATCGCCATCATCTGTGCCCCAGATCACAGGAAGATATTCCGAAGGCATCACCGTCGCCGGACCGATCAGCAGCGCGGTGAACAGCCCATCGAGCATCTCGAATGTCATCGTGTTGTCTGGCACTTGGCGGCTAACGAGAAAGCCCGCCAGCCAATCTCGCTCGTCGTCAGTCAAACAAACGGCGTTGGCCGGGTCGTCCTTCTTGGCAAAGCCATCCTCAGCCTCGCGCTCGGCCTGCCACGCGGCAGTCATCTTAGCCCGCCGTTCAACCCAAGCTACTGCTTCGACTGGATCCTCGATAGGTCTCACAGCTGCCTCATCAAACACGCCTCCATCCGTCGGGTTACCCGCCGCCCGGTTGAGTTGCTCAAGTTTTTCGGCATGCTCCCTTTCGGTACGATGTTCATTGATGACTTTTGACCAGACGCGGTGAAGCGCCGGCTCAAGTTCCTTGATGCCAAGCCTGGCGACGGCGTCTTCCCAGCCCCACCAAACGGAATCGCCCGCTTCGATCGCCTCCTCGCGCTCCAATCGTTCAAGAAAGGCGATTGTACGCTCGCGAGGGATGCGGCCATCGAAAGTCAGTCGGGAAAGCACGTCGAACAGCGCCCACTTCGCATCAGGTATCGTCTCGCTGTGCTCGATTAACTCGAACAGCGCATCGGAGTCATTATTCCAAACGCTGAGTAATAACCGCCCTACGCTCGTCGGGATGTGATTGGGAAAAAGCCGATCGAGTTCTTCTTCGGACCGTTGGGCAATCGTTACAACTCGGTCGAAGAGCTTGGGGTGCCTTGCAGCTGCAAGAATGTGCAGGCCGTAGAAGAGAAAGTCCTTTTCTTCCGGTAGAAGGTAGACGCCACGACACAGCTTGTCAGCGATGGCAAAGATGAGCGGCGCCAATTCGTCAGTCTTGGCAACGCCCGCCCGCAATGCCGCCATCGGCGTGGTATCCGATGACTTCAGCGCAGACGTGATCTCATCGAGGGTCATGGACGTCGAGTAGTTGGTGCGCTGAACGTGAGCAAGGTTGCACATACTGCAAGTCTCCGTTTTTATTCGCTTCAGGCACTAGTGTAAGCAGCACTTCTTATATTTCTTTCCACTGCCGCACGGGCAGGGATCGTTACGACCGACCTTGCTGTGTTTGGGCAAGGCACGGTTGTCCGGCTGGATACGGTTCGCGTCCGACGATGCAAACCAACCGGGGGGCATAATTTGATAAACTGGTGCGGGCGTGGAACGGTAATCTCTGAGACCCAGCGCGATTTCCACATCCTGTTCGTCACCGGCGATCGAGATATCAACTGAATTCCGCCGGAACGCCTCACGCATCGCATCAATGACCTCGACGGCCGCCAGATCGATCAAGGCCGATACCGCGAATCCGTTGATCGACCTATCTGCGTCAGGATTCTGTCCCAGCGTCCGCGCCAGAATGTTGACGCATTCGGTGCGGCAATCGGGATGCCGCTCGGCAATTTCTTTGAGCCCTTCGATTGCCGTGGCGACTGGGAATGTTGCGTTCGATCGATCGGATAGGAATCTTTCAATATGCGGAATCGCAGGGCGCCCGATCATGCCGAACACCTTCGGAAATTCTTCGGTTACCGCTTCGTCGCTCTCTGCCGTTTTCAGGAAGCCCAGCAATGGCGCGACCGATGCCTCGGACTGGAGTTGCCCCAAGGCGCGCCAAGCGTGCAGAGGGGCCCAGGCCTCGCGGCT
>JASHYD010000635.1 GCA_030043175.1 Xanthobacteraceae bacterium
TCGTGAAGCCGGAAGGTGTCGTCGAGGCGCGCCCGATCACGGTCGGACCCACCACTGCCGACCAGACGATCATCGCATCCGGGCTTGCCGAAGGAGAGCGTGTGGTCGTCAACGGCCAGTACAAGCTGCGACTCGGTTCGCGTGTGACGGTGAATGAGCCGCCGCCTCCGGCGGTTGCGAAGCGGGACCGCTCATCATGAACATTTCACAGCCGTTTATCCATCGCCCGGGGCTTGTTCTGGGAATAAGCTTCCCGCCCCTCCTCGATATCGTCTTGAGCGACGGTCATCAGTTCATCCACGAGGTGCATCGAGGCCATAGAAGCATCAGCCGTGTCCTCGTGCGCGACCGTATAGACAACGTCGGTCGCCGGTCGGTCGAACGCGCCAGCCTTCGTTGAAGGCTACCGCCCTCACACTCAGAAGCCGACTACCGAAGTGAAAATCTCGACTTTCCGTCACGATCGCACTCCCTATTTGATTATAATAAAATAGCGGTCGATCGGGGATCACCCTTGATGCGGATCAACGAGAGAGGATTATTTCGGAGGACGCGGGGTCTCCCGCGCGGTCTTTGTGTTTCGTCGGAGGCGTTCGCGTGATGTTGCCGCCCGGATGCCCCAAGCTGACGACGAAACCCTGTCCGGGTGGATCGCTGACGATGGAGAAAACGATCGGAACACGGCAACGCGCCGGTTTACGTCAACAGCAGCATCGCCGACGCCGTGATGGCGGCATTGCACGCTGCCGATCCGCGACGGTGGGTCATCCATCGCCCGATCGTCAGGCCCTCCGCGGAAGTGGCGGGCCGGCCCGGCCCACGCCTTGCGGGGCGCGGTGATGCGCATTGGTCGGTCGGCACCTCGGTGGAGGATGCAGCTGCCGAACTGGCGAGGGCGCAGGAGCGCATCGCGCGGCAGCGTGAGGGTAACTGATGCGGCGGGTTGAGCCCCGTGATCAGAGGCCGCATATACCGTTTGTCCCCCGCTTTATCAGCCTTGGCCGTCTTGTGGCGCGCGATCTTGCGGCGGACCTTGTCGACCACAGCCTCGACCTTCGCCTTGGCGCTGCGCCGCGCAGCGGCTGCGGCGCGCTTCGCCTCGATGACTGCGCGTGAGCGCTGACCGTGAACAAGACGGTTCTGCGAGCCGAGCGGTGCGCCGGGATTGCGGCCGCCATGAAGATGGCATCGTCCATTCGGCCAGCGGGGCGCTCACAGGGCGCTTGCCGCTGCCGGCCCCAAGCACCGCAACGGGGCATCGCGGCGATCGCTGCAATGCCCGGGTTTCTATGCTGTGTCATGGGATTTAACGTTCTGCCTCGGCGGCACTCACGCGCGATTTGCGTGTAAGGGCGGACTACATCGATCGCATTTTAAAGGGCGAGAAGCCTGCCAACCTGCCAGTGCAGCAACCGCTCAAATATGAGCTGGTCATCAACCTCAAGACCGCCAAGGCGCTCGGCCTTGCCATTCCGGCGAACCTGCTCTCCCTCGCCGACGAGGTGATCGAATGAAACGGCGGACGTTCATTGCAGGGCTCGGTACTGCGGCAGCTTGGCCGCTTGGTGGCACGGGCGCAGCAGCGCGCGATGCCGGTGGTCGGAGTGCTCAGCAGCACCGCTGAGAGCCGGTCCTTGATCACCGCGGTCCGCCAGGGTCTCGCTGAACAAGGCTACATCGAGGGACGGAACGTCGAGGTTCTGTATCGTTGGGCGGAAGGGCGGTACGAACGCTTACCGGCACTCGCCGTGGACTTGGTTCGAAAATGCCTCTCAGAGCGCCCCCCACGACGCAGGTCGCCTCCCAGCTCATCCGTGAATATGTCTATTTATATGGCGCCGTCAGCCCGAAGGACGGAACTTGCATCTATCTGATCCTACCGGCGCCCGACACCCAATGCTTCCAGATTTTCCTCGACACATTGGCTAGGAAGTACCGTCGGCAGGTCATCCTGCTGTTCGTGGACGGCGCCGGCAATCATCAAAGTGAGGACCTCGAGGTTCCCGACAATGTCATACTGCACGTCCTCCCAGCCTACTCTCCCGAGCTCAACCCCCAGGAAAATCTGTGGGACGAAATTCGGGAGAAAATCTTCAAGAACTATGCCCTCAAATCCATGGATGAGGTCTATGCAAAGCTTGAGGACGCCGCACTCTACATCGAACGCAACCCGGCCGTCGTCAAATCCATCACATTGTTCCCCTACATCGTCAAGTCAATCTGATATGGAATTGGTATGAGGCGTAAGGAGGGCTGCCGCTGCGACGAATGCGGTCAGCCGTTCGATCATGCGCAGGTGAAGTCAGGGCCGGGGCCGCTGTTGCACGACGAAGTATGGGCCAGGATCGGCCGTTCAAACGTGATTTATGAATCGCGCAAACTCGTCCGATGAAGCCGCGATTAGATCGCCTATCCCGTCGTCCCTCTCCCGCTGCCGTCGGGCCGCGGCAGGCGTCCATGACCGCCGCGGCGGTGCGAGCACGGCGGTACCGTCAACGGCGCAAAAACGGGGTTCGTTGTCTCGTGGTCGAGATAAGTAGGGTGGAGATCCAAGCCCTCGTGAAGGCTGTTCAAACGCAACGAACCGACGCGGATGTTAAGCACGCCATCCATGCTCTGCTTAAATGCGAGCTACATGACGGGCGGTGCGGATCGGGGGCGCACTGCGGGGACCCAATCAAGCCAGGCGGTCGGCGATGGCGAGAGTTGTTGTGCATGGTGTGGTCTCGCGGGCGTCGTTGGGTACGGACCGGGCGCTTTGCTCCCGGCCGAGATTCGCGGGGAGCACTTTGTGGTTCATTCGCACTGCTTTGAGGCGCTCGCAGCGGCGCGGACTCGCAGGAGACCATGATGCACTACGGGCCATAGGACATCGCCTGCCGGCCGGATTTTCGCGATGCTTGGTGACCCGGTGGTGACCCGTGATCAACTCCGCAAGAGAATAGGGCCTGCAAAATCATCTATTTTTCTTGTGATTGCAAGTGGTGGGCGCACAAGAAGTGCCACCTTCGTTGCTTTCCAATCCGTTAGCGGAAGGTGCGGGAGAAAACGCACCTATTGATGGGATAGGGACAATTTCAGGCGCTGCCCGCACCCGAAAGGGCCGAGATGGGGGCGGGTCATGAGATCTCACCCGCTGACCGCGACTCCTTACCGGCTCGACTACGGGCGCCTCGACGAGGGCGTGGGCGTCGATGCGGTCAAGCCCAATGTGAAAGAGTTTGAGATCGAAGGCAGTGATGGTACGGGCAGGCGCAAGCTTTGCGACGTCCGCGGGACCGCAAACTCGCTGCTCGCCCGATGGTGCAAAAACTGCGGCCATCACTTCAAGATGCCGCATGATGGCCGCGCGGCCACGACTCCACTGTTGCAGCGCGATGTGACCGGGCGGGACGTCGATAGCTTCTCGCTGAGCCTCTATGAAAGCCAGAAGGGCGGCCGGCGGTCGCTCAAGGTGCGTTACTACAGCGGCCCGGACATCTTCGACGATTGGCTGACGTTGGAGCACCCCGGTCACGCGCGC
>JASHYD010000636.1 GCA_030043175.1 Xanthobacteraceae bacterium
ACCAGTTCATCGCCCTTCAGAAAGGGCGCAAACAGCCCGCAGACGATGGTCGCCATTTCGGACTGGTGGTCGACGATAAGGAGGCGGCGCGCGCCGCCCTCAACGCTGCCGGGGTTACCCCGCTCGCGGGCCCATTCCTTGACTTCCTCGACCCATGGGGCAACCGCATTGAGATCGTCGGCTATGACAATATCCAGTTTACGAAAGCCCCTAACGTCCTGCGCGGCATGGGTTTGACACACTTGACCAAGAACGAGAGCGCGCAAAGAGAGCTGGCCGAAAAGGGCATGACGCTCAGCCAGGGCGACCCGTAACGGCCCCTCAGCGCGGCCGCACTGATGACCACGCGCTCACCACATTAGCGCTCGGCCGCCGCTGCTAGGGAGCGCTCTTGGCAGCACGCAAGCTCAAGCGTGGCGGTATCGTCGGACCCATGCTCCGACAGGCATGCCTTCCGGACCATCCTCCCCCGCTAGCGGAGGAGGGCAGAGAGGGGATGATCGATTGCGTCAGCTCATGCCAACGGAATCATGCCGGTCCACCATTGGGTATTGCCTCCGACATCGATATCGTACTTGCGCACGAATGCGAGCTTGCCATCCACGCCCATCCGAAACACGGTCAGGCCGGCCGGTAGGTCTACTATCTTGCCGTCTTCCCGACGCGCGCTCGGCGCAAGCGAACCTGCGATCAGGACGCGCGCGCCGGGATCGAGACCGAAGGTGCGCGGATGCGCGGCACGAATGTCGGCGTGCTGAATGGCGCTCGGCTCTCCGGTCTGCTGGTCGATGGCAAACACCGCGATGTTGCTTTCGCCCGCGCTGAACACCATCTTACCGTTCACGTCTTCCACTCCGGGCCCGGCGGCGCTCGCCAGTCCCGACCGATTGCCCAGATAGACAAAGCGGCCACTGGGATGGATGTGAATTGGGCCGGCGCCCTGGATCCGGAACTTGTGAGCCGGGTCAGCCAGGGTGGACTTGGTGTATAAGGGATCCGGATTGAGATCGCCGTCGGACGTCATCTTGTAGACGATCAACTGATTCTGGCGTTCGACCGAAAGGTAGACCCAGGGCTGGGTCGGATGGATGTCGAGGTGCCGTCCGCCAAAGCCGTAACCGCCATTTGGCGCAATTTTGCGAATGTGCGACAGGACACCCTTCTGGAAATTGTAGACGTGGAGCGAGCCTGGGTCTTCGGGCTTACTCCCCTCTGGATTGTTGCCGCGCGCTACGATGAGTACGGTCTTATCGCCGGGCGTCACCCTGATTTGATGGAAGTAAATGCCCTTCTCGAGATCGTCTGCCTGCTTCACTTCATCGCCGATGCTGCCATCGCCTTTGATCCTATGAACCGAGACATTGGAGGGGAAGTTGTAAGCGACGAGTACGTGCTCACCCGCGTTATCAACGCTGATGTGGATTGGCCGCTGTCTCAGCTTGATCAGGTCGCCGTGGAGCGATAGTTCGCCCAATGGTGTGACCCGGAATGCCGCAAGGTAGTGCTGGTCGGGGGGATACCCGGGCACCGGCGCGATTCCCACGCCCCCGCTGCTTGTCGCTACATACAAATGCCTTCGCGACGGATGCGGCCAAGCATACTGAATCCCGCCAGGGAGCGTGACGGCCGCGCGCTTGGCCAACGTGGCAGCGTCGAAATCGACTTCATAGTGTGTCAGTTGCCCGCCGACGCCCGAATAGAAGGCGCTGTTGTTCTTGGACTGTGCGAACGCTACGCGCGGCGCAGCGATCGCAGCCGCGAGCAACGTGGAGAACGTGCGGCGATTTACGATCATGATTGCTCCTCCCTATCAAAAATTGTTTCGCCGTGCCCGGATGCAAAACCCCGCGGCGCGCAAGTGTCGCTGAGTTCTTGCGGGCGATGCACATCGCGTCAGATCGGGCCCTCAGGACCCGACCCGTAACGCCATCAAACCGAGCGGTGGGTCGAACTCAGCAGGGAATCCTCTCGTGGACCTGTCGCCGCGCGGCAGGCACCAGTTAATGCCGCTCTGTCGTTTGGACTCGACTAAGCAGTAGCCCGCAGCTGCGCCCGGAGGAAGGAGCGCACCTGGCGCACCGCCAGCGGAATCCGCTCCTTGGGTTCCTTCCACGGATACATGCTCACTTCGGCCTTCGGTGCAAGCATCGCGCACTCCATCGCGACAGCGTAAGGATGCGCCGGGATGTCGTCCGGCAGGATCAGGACGGGGGTCTGGCAGTTGCGCACAAATTCGCGCGTCACGGTCAAGACGAAGTCGTTGGTGCGATACATCTTGGTCAGAAACTTCTCTACCATCTCCATCGTGATCTCAGGCCGGCGCTTGATCAATTCCGGACCCCAAGTGGTCATGCCGTTGTCGTAGAGGACCGTGGGCATCTCCGGCCGGAATCCCACGGGTTGCGCCGGCACGGCGGCGACAACCCGGCCAGGCGCTCGCTTCAACAGATTCCAGATGAAGGGGCCACCGATGCAGAATCCCAACACCATGAACTTGTCGATCCCCAGGTGATCCATGAGTCCGAGATGGTCATCGGCATATGAATCCCACGGCCGCTCAATTTCCAGCGGGCCGCTGGACTGGCCGGGATTTGCGTTGCGCAGGTCGGCGAAGATGCAGCGATACTCCCCCTTGAACTCCTCGATCGGATTAAACGGGCTGGTGGCCAACCCGGCCATCACCGAGTTCAGTCCCCCGCCGGCAATCAGCAACAATGGGAAGCCCGAACCGGCCTCGTCATAACGGATGCGAACGGGGCCCTTTTCATAGAATTTGCCAGTTCCACCTTGTCCAGTCTGCTGGGCGAACACTTGCGGCGCCGCGGCTAGCGTTGCCGCCGCGACACCCGATGTCACGATATTGCGTCTGTTCGGATCCATAATTGGCCTGCCTCCCTGGTCATTGGACATCGTACATGCGTGTTGCTCGAAGCGAGCAGACCGACCGCCGTAGATGGTTGTACGGTCCCTAGTCCCCCACTTGTAGCACGGGACCTCTGGGGGCTGAAGGCTCTCAATGTTGGGTCGCGCTCCGGCGTTCAGAAATCCGGCGCTTCGGCGTGCGGAACCGGGAATAGTTTCTCGCCGAAACGATCGCCGTTGTTTTCCGCACAGACCATCTCCAGGAGCGGGTTCGGCACCTTGCGCCAGCGTCGCATCATGTAGAGCGGTTCGTTGAACGTAGCCGGGTCGTCGACTCTGACCACGGCTTCCAACGTCCCGCCATCGGCGGACAGCCTAAAGC
>JASHYD010000637.1 GCA_030043175.1 Xanthobacteraceae bacterium
AAGTTCAAGCGCTTCAGGGGCCACAAAATCCGCACCTCCCAATTCCTACAGCGGTTGGTGAAGGATCACGCGAGCCTCTTTGTGCACTGGCGGTTCAGCAAGATGGGCGCGTTTGCCTGATGGGAGCGGTGTGAGCTGAGAGGTTCACGCACCGTTCTGAGAGAGGCCGGGGGTGAAACTCCTTCGGCCTACTCGCCGTGTGCTACAGAGACGAACCGAAAGGGCCCCTCGGGATCGGCTTTCAGGAGCAGGTCTCAAACCAGTCCGAGCTGCTGCGGTAAAGAGCCGTGGTGGTGAGCGTCGGATCAAAAAGTTCAGGGAAAGACCTGAGCAGGTGAGTGTCCGAAAGACGAGCGAAAGCAAACCCTTCGATGACGCGTCGTTCGATATTCTGGGACAAGTCCGTCGGGAGCCTGATGACTGGACGGACGGCGGTCGGCGTATAGGGGGCGTGAGTCGGACACAGGCTTTTGCACGGAACTGTAGGAATGCGCTGGCGGACTCCATCAGACGCGCCGGTGACACGGTGGCAGAATTAGGCCATTGATATTACTAAATGCTTATGTGATGTGATATCAGAGGTGTGCCGTCCCGTGCTGTAGAAGAGCAGCAAAAAACCGCGGTTGATATTACTATAATGCTTACGTGATTTCCTTACGTGATAGGAAAGGGAATGTGAACCCGACCGACGGGACTACGGCAACATGAACAGCGGTATCAAACCTCCTCACGGTGAGCCTTGCAACCGATGTGGAATCTGCTGCCAGGTCACCATGTGCCCGATAGGTGCAGCCGTGTTCAAGAGGAAAGTTGGTCCCTGTCCAGCCATCGAACGGGATGCCGACGATTTTCCATCATGCGGCTTGGTCGAACATCCAAAGAATTATGTACCCGGCCGTGTTGCCAGATATGGCGCTGGCGCCGTGCAGGAGGCAGCCCTGCTGATGACTGCGGCTGGTCACGGATGCGATTGCTATTTTGTCGGCGAAGCCACCAGCCCAGCCTTCTATAGCAGGATGAACGAGCAACAGCGATTGTTCCCTGAAAAGTACGCGAAGGCGAGAGCCATATTCTTTAATCCGAACTTTACCAGCGATGGCAACATCAACAGCCCACAAGATTGAGACAGACCATGTTGTCTGCACGGCGCTTCCGTTAGGAACTACCGCCGCTGACCTCCGAGTCTCGAGCAGATTATTCTCTTTGGCCTCGCCGAGCGAGAGCCCTATGAGCCAACATAAGGACTGGCCAAAGTGAACAGCGTTCCAGCACTACCGGAGCCGGGATCGTAGAGGTGAGGGCGTACGCGCCTGGGTCTATCCCAAATTGGCTAGAATATTGGTTTAAAAGTTGAATAGTCGTAGTCAGTAGTTAATGAAGCATCACTTACTGTGATGCTTGCCTGCTGCCGACCGAAGTGCATCAATCATTTCATTGAAGCCATCCATGCACTCGTCGCTCGTCGCTGCAGCAAACCTCGGTCGGCTCAAACGGCGCCAGATCGCGCACTACCTTACAGGCTGGACAGCATGCCGTCCGTCACAACAGACGGAGCGTGACATGACGAAGAAGACGAGACGGAAGATCGACGCGGCGCTGAAGGCGAAGATCGCGTTGGAGGCGGTGCGGGAACAGGTTAGCGTGGCCGATCTGGCCCAGCGCTATGAGATCCACCCCAACCAGATTTATGCGTGGAAGAAACAGCTGCTCGACCAGGCTGCGCGTGCCTTTGATTCAGGGGCAGGCCAGAACAGCGAGGCGAAGGACCGTGAAGTGGAGAAACTGCACGCCAAGATCGGGCAGTTGATCGTCGAGCGGGATTTTTTAGCCAGGAGGCCCAGAAGATGAGCATCCCGGACCGCAGGGCACGGCAGCTTGTCGATCCGCCGGCAGTGCCGGCTCCTGGGGCTGGCGCGTTCGGGCGTCTACCGGACGCCTGCAAGCGATGACGATCTGGGCCTAATGCGCCGGATCGACGAGCTGTTCACCGCGTGGCCCTTCCTGGGCTCGCGGCGGATGGCACGGCTGCTGGCGGACGACGGGCGTGCGGTCAATCGCACGCGCGTTCAGCGGCTGATGCGCCTTATGGGCATCGCGGCACTGGGCCCCAAACCGCGCACCAGCAAGCCAACGCCGGGGCATCGAATCTTTCCCTATCTGTTGCGCGACATGACCATTGCCAGGCCCAACCAAGTTTGGGCGGCCGACATCACCTACATTCCGGTCGGCCGCGGCTTCCTCTACCTGGTGGCCGTCATGGACTGGGCGAGCCGGGCGGTACTGAGCTGGCGGCTGTCCAACACCATGGATGTGTCGTTCTGCGTGGCAGCCCTGGAGGAAGCGCTGCAGCGTTTCGGCAAGCTGCAGGTCTTCAACACCGACCAGGGCAGCCAGTTCACCAGCATGGCCTTTACCGGCACGCTCGAACGGGCCGGCATCCAAATCTCGATGGACGGCCGCGGGTGCTGGATGGACAACGTCTTCATCGAGCGGCTGTGGCGCAGCCTCAAGCACGAGGACGTCTATCTCAAGGGCTATACCGATGGTCGCGAGCTGCACCAAGGGCTTTCCAATTGGGTCGCCTTTTACAACAATTGCCGCCCTCACCAGGCGCTCAGCTATCGCACCCCGATGGCGGTGTGGCGCAACGGCGCCGTCGCGCAGGCTTTGGACATGATGGACAACGCAAGAGCGTTGCCCACATGCCCACAGCCCCAACAACAGCAGCAGACAGACTTACTTGCAGCGTGATATCAGGAGATCGGAACGGTCGAGTTTTTCCAATTAAGAAAGCGGTCCCGGTGGTCCTGCCGATGGGGTCCACATCACAGCACACTCACAACTTGATCTCGCTAATCACAACAGAGCCATCCGGGCGTGGGGTCACGACGGCCTCGACTCCGATCGGAAACTCAGGTAATAATTGCTATAGGCGTAGAATTGCCCAACCCTCCTTGAATACGCCGACCTCGGTGTCGCCAACAAAGGCGATTCGACGTTGACCATCGTTGAACTCGGATGCTTTGCGGGTAAGGTTTCCCGAGCATATTTCCGCGCCTTTACCCCGCGGCAGCGGGCCATGACAGTCCCCTATTCGCCGGGTTTCGGATAGAGCAGTGTTTTAGATTGACGATCGAGAGGACCGCTCTTTGATCCAAATCAAGGCGTTCCGTGAACGCCAGCGACTCGGATTCCTACGCGCCCTGATCACTAAGTGCCGCTCAACCGACACATCTTGCAGACGTCATTGACATGCAAGTGCTCTCGCTTGTCGATCATCACAATCCCGCGCCGCTGCAATTCAGAAAACGCGCGCGACACCGTCTCGATGGTTAGACCGAGGAAATCAGCAATTTCCAGGCGTGTCATGCCAAGCTGGACACAAGCTGAATCGTCGTCACCCCGGGGCCCTGGGCAATTGAACCCGCCGCGCCCGGGCAAGCAATGCATAACGAAGCTCGCTATGCGTTCAAGCGCGGATTTTCGCCCCAGCAACATGGCGTGATCGTGCATAGCGCAGAATTGAGCGTGGAGCCGAGCGTTCAGACGGCCGGAAAGCTCGCGCGACTGCTGCACCACGGCGTAGTCATATGAGATCGCCTGGCTGGCAACGAGGGTTTCAGCGGAACATTCATAGATGGGGAGGGACGAAATGCCGAATACACCGCCCGCGCCGATCAACTCTACGATTTGGCGGCGCCCATCCGGCAGTAGCTTGTAGAGCATCACCGCACCATTGACGAGTTGATAAATTCGTCGAGCCTCATCCCCTTCCCGAAACACATGAACATGTTCTGCGAAGTCGCGGCGCGAGTTCGGAACTTCCCTTTCCGGCGACAGCGCGCAGCCAACCATGACGGGCGCAGCAATTGCTTGATATTGCAGCTGAAGAGTCGCATCGTGGTCGACACGACATTTGACTTGGCATTCCGCGTGAGACTTCATTGGGACACGGCATTTGGGACTGTTGCTACCTGTAAAACTACTTCACAAAAAGCAATGGGGCAACCTGCGCGAGAAGAACACTTTCCAGGCCTGTTCGGCTGAGTACACCGTGGGCGCCCCGGGCCCGGAACGGCAGTCCATGAGATTCTTGGCGATCTCTGTCGCTCCGTAGACTGTCGCTGTCTCGCCAGTAAGCACCTCGAAGTCGATGCGGTGGCCCACGCCCTCGACGTAGATTTGGGTGCGGCTATGAACGAGCCCTTCGCGATGCATGCGCGCCCCGACGCCGGCCTCGTCGATGAGATCGACCGCCACAACCTCGATGACGTCAGCGCGGATAACTGTTGGCGTTCGCGCAATCGCACCCGGGATGCACCATTGCAGGTGGGACATGGGCGGGATCGACGACATCGGGTTCGGCGAACTATTTTCATTATATCCAGGATCCGCGGGGCAGCTATGCGGAATCCGCGCGGCACTGGGACGCCGCCCACCACCAGTTCGAAAATCTGTTGGGCCTAGCGGGCTGCTGCTTCCGTCAGCTTCTCTAGAAGTATGGTGTCGACAACATCATCATCGAGCGGCAGAGTCCCGAGCGCGTGCGCGCGCTGCCGAGAAGCTAGCCGAGCCACGAAACCAAAGGGGGCTTGTCCCGAACGGCCGTGTCTTCGCGTGGCGCTAAATTTGCCGCGGCCGCCTTGCTGGTTTGGTGCAGCGTTCTTGTTGCGGGACGACTGACGGCTTATCTGGGATCGCTGTACACAGGCTGAATGCAACGACGCTCAATCTTGGTCTTGAGGATCAGCTCGAGGAGTTCGCTGGCCTCTCCTAGCGCTGCCGAGGGTCGGGAAGCATAACGGCAGATGCCGGAGTAAATGGGAGGCACGCTTCAGCACGTTTGGTGCCTGATCTCGGCTGTTGCCCAGCCTTTTTGCTCAATTGCCGACGGAGGCCAATCAAAGATTGGAAAACCTTTCGATCACCACGCGGAGGGGCAAATTCTTTGAAGGGGTAGTCGACTCACCCTCCGCGTTTCTTTCTATCATGCCCAACCCCCGTATCCGCTATCTCGTGTGTGTTTTTTGCCACGGCTAGTGTGAAGGAAGGTAATTCGTTAAAGGCCTGCCGATAATAACGAGCGAAGTGACCAGCGTTCTGAAATCCGCACATTAAGCCAACCGTAGTTACGGAGGTAGTCTCATCAGGCGCTTTCAGCAAGCGCCTCGCGTGTTCAAGCCGGATGCGCTGCAGAAAGAGCATCGGTGTATAGCCGCGCACTTTCTTGAAAGTCAGGAACATGTTACGCACACCCACGCCGGTCGCTTCCGAAAGTTCCTCGATTGAGATTGGCCTGTTCCAGTGCGCCTCAATATAGTCCTCTACGATGCGTACCTGCCACGGCGCAGCGTTCCCTGCCTTGCTCTGCAGCAAGGGACTGAAATTGTGCGCGTTCGCGACCAAGAACGACACCATGAGCAATTGCTCGAACTCGGCAAGCCAAAGATCGTTCGCGCTTGCGCCTGGGCGATCGAGTTCACTGATAAAGAAATCGATGAGACGCAGCAACTTCAGCTGCTCACTGGTTTGACGCGCGAAGCCGGCAGCGAATTCGATATTTCGACCGACCGGATTGCCAGCCAAGGCGACTAGCTTGCTGCGTAGCGCATTTGTACGAACTCTCAGAAAGACATGCGAGAAATTTTCACAAAACTCGCACCGGAAATCAGCTCTTGCCGGAATAATGCTTGCGCTGTCGACGCTCCCATGAAACCGGGAATGTCCGATGGTGATCAGGTTGCGGCCAGACAGGATGATTTGCTGCCTGACAAATTCGTTCCCGGGAAATGTGGCGCCGACATCTGCGGACAGCGCTCCATAGCTGAGATCGAGGTTCTTGAGGACTAAGCAATTGGCAAGCCCGCGAAATATTTTGCCATTTTGACGCCGGTCGAAATCGCGCACGCCGCAGTGTTGGATGAGAATATGGCGCATCTCATCGCAGCTATTGGTATCAACGACCGGGAATCTGTCTAACTTGGAGCGTCGCTGCTGAGCGTCCATGAGAGGCTCCATGAAGGGAATCGGGCTTCATCAGAACTTGCGTATTATGAGTGGTGTTTCATTATTGGGCTGGTTCCCGCTCCATTACCTTAGTGGCATGCATTTTCAGACTAGCACGAAGATCGTCACACCTCCTATATTCCTCCAGCCTGGAGTTCCACGGGACAGAATGACCCGACAACCAACGCGACTCAATCGTCATGCTGCAGTCATGGAATTCCGGGCTTTTTGAAAGTTATCTTGCGAGGATGCCATATGCCAATTGACATTGCTCTAGTGGAGCTGTCGCACCGTCGATCCCGCTACAGGTGGAACGGCGTTCGCGTTTCTTTCATGTGTTCATCCGAAGGGTCACTTATGTTCTTTCGCTGTCAGATCAAATCCGTTTCTTGGAAATCCAGGCTGGGCGCGTCAGCGACCTGGCAAGGACGGGGTTTTATATCCGTGCAACCCCGGCATCTTATGCCCGGCGCTTTGTATGAGTTCCGGAACGAACGATCGGCAGCCGCAGCCGAAGTCGTGCCCGATATGCACAGTTGAATGGTGGCAAGCAAGAAGCACTTTAACAGCGATGCGTTCGATCATTACGAATGCTTGAATTGCAAGACGCTCATCAAGTTCGTGCAAACTTCTCGGGGTGGCAGCCCTTCGAGCAAACAGCGGTAGGCGTAGCGACCTGTCGGGGCAAGCGCCAACCAAGTACGAGTTGCTGATCAATCTTAGGACCGCCAAGGCGATCGGCCTCACCGTGTCAGTGACGCCGCGCGCGCGGATCAGGTGATTGAATAGCACTTGGCGCGGTCATCGCAGGACTGCCCACCTTTATTCGTTTTCCATACAATGAGACTGCGTTCAGACTGCAAAATTACAGGAAGGAGCACGCTGATGCGGAGGGAGCACGCTGATGGGGCGACGCGAGTTCATCACTGGGATCGGTGGCACGGCGGTGTGGGGGTTTGCTGCGGTGGCTCAGCAGCTGTTGCCGACAGTAGCGTTCGTCAGCGCCACGTCGGCCGGTGCTCGGAGCGCGCTGTGATTGCGTTCCGCAAGGGCCTCGGCGAAACTGGGTCATCGAGGACCAAAATGTAGCCGTCCAGTACCACTGGTTGGACAGCGAATTCGATCGGCTGCCGGCGCTCATGGCTGATCTCGTCCGTCGTCGCGTGGCCGTCATCGCCACCCCCAACAATACTCTCATCACGACCACAGCCAAAGCCGCCACAGCGACTATCCCGATAGTCTTCAGCGTCGTCATAGACCCTGTCAAGACTGGTCTCGTTGCGAGCTTCGCCCGGCCGGGGGGCAACGCCACCGGAATACATTATTTGGCCCTGGAGCTGACAGCAAAACGGCTGGAACTCCTGCGTGCGCTGGCACCCAAGGCCACACGCGTGGCTATTCTCGTCAACCCCGCCAACGGTCCGAGCGCAGGCGAAACATTGCGGAGCGTAGGGGACGCTGCCCGCTCCATCAGGCTGCAAACCAAGGTTCTCAATGCCAGCACGAGCGGCGAAATCGATGCGGCTTTTGCGAAGCTGGCGCACGAGCGCCTGGGTAATGTCTCTGATATCCTCTTTGTCTCTCCCGACGGGCTCTTCCAAAGCCGGAGCGAACAACTTGTCGCGCTGACCGCGCGAGATGAGATTCCTGCGGCTTATCCAGATCGCGCCGCAGTCGCAGCTGATGAGCTACGGCACCGACATCGCGGAAAGGTATCGCCAGATTGGCGTCTACACCGGCACCATCCTCAAGGGCGCTGCCAAGCCGGCGGACCTGCCGGTCCGACAGTCGATTAAGTTCGAATTCTTCATCAACCGCAAGACCGCCAAGGCGCTCGAACTGGAGATTCCGGTAGTGCTGCGGGTGTCCGCCGATCTGATTGACTGACAACTCGCGGCCAGTGTGGTCGGTGGAGCTGGCGAGATGACTGGACGTGCAGATGCTAGGAACGCCATAGGGGCCCTTGACGTGGAGCGCGACCTCCTTTTTCCGGTCTACGCTCTGATCGCAAACAACAAGGCTGGCGTGCGCATTGTCCTTCCTCTGGCTTCGGGTCGTAGATCACAGGCGCGTGGCGCTGGCGCTGATGTGTGCTGATGTGTGAGGTGGCGATGTCGTGGCCAGTGTGATGCGCCGAGATGACCTATTAGGTTTCGAGCTATTCGAGTTACCCGATGCGATCCTCGCGGTAGATCGCCAGGGCGTCATACGATACGCCAATCGTCAGGCTGGCCGATTGTTCGGCAGCAGCCGGCAACTCTTGTCTCGATGCCAGTCGAAGAACTGGTGCCGGAGAGCCTCCGACAATGTCACATCGCTCATCGCACCAGATACACTTCGGAGCCGCGCGCGCGGCCCATGGGCACCGGCCTCAACCTTATTGCCCGGCGCGCGGATGGCACCACGTTTCCTGTCGACATCATGCTGAACCCGCTCGATCACCTAACCGATAGTGCTCGTGGTCGTGCGTGACATAATGGGTCGCCGAGTCGCTGAGGAGGCGCTGCGTCGGAGCCGGACGTTGTTCGAAACGCTTTACGAGCAATTGCCGGACGCACTCATCGTGGTGGACGAGGTTGGCAACATCGACCGTGTCAACGCAGCGGCAGAAGCTATGTTTCGACTATCGCGTCAACAGATACTGGGCCGGCCGATCGAGATGCTGCTCCCGGAGCACTCGCGTCAGTCCCACTGTGCACATCGCGCGAGTTACATCAAAAATGCTAAGACACGCCCTATGGGTACTGGCCTTCAGCTCTCGGCGCTGCGTGCCGACGGTTGGGAGTTCCCGGTCGACATCATGTTGAGTCCGATAGCGAGCGACGGGCGGCGTTTGGTGCTGGCTGTGGTTCGGGATGTCACAGAGCGCAAGCGCGTCGAAGCGCAGATGCAGGTGCTGGTGCGCGAGGTCCATCATCGCGTCAAGAACACATTGAGCCTCGTTGGCGTCATAGCACGGCAAACACAGGCAAGGTCGTACGCAGAGTTTATTTCACGGTTTGAGGAGCGAATTCAGGGCCTGAGCGCCAACCAAAACCTGCTGATCAGGCGCCAATGGCAAGGCGTTCCGCTCGCCGAACTTGCACGTGCGCAACTCACCCACTTCGGAGATCTTCTGGAAAGCCGCATTTCCGTGCGCGGACCAGATTTGAGGGTCAGGGCAGCGGCGGCCCAAGTTATCGGCATGGCCCTCCACGAGCTTGCCACCAATGCGGGCAAATATGGGGCCCTCTCGACTAACGATGGCCATGTCGACATCGCGTGGCGCTTGCAGCGGGTTGGCGCTGGCGAGCAGCGCTTCTCGATGGGGTGGATCGAAAACGGCGGTCCGGTGGTCACCCCCCCGATCCGGCGTGGCTTCGGTTGGACCGTGCTCTGTGAGCTGACGAAGACCTCCCTCGAAGCGGACGTTTCACTCGAATATGCGCCCGCTGGAGTGGTTTGGGGCCTCGGATGTCCTGCCGATCGGGTTTGTGAGAGCGACGTCAAGGAAATGCGCACGTCGCCGGCAGAATTAGAACGCATCATGCCCTGCGACGGCGACGCGGCAAAGGTCCGCTAGGGCAAATGGCATTTCTGCCTCACATCCCCCAAGCAGCCCAAACACTCAGCGCCCGCAGGATCACCCTTGATCCGGGTAGACGGTCTGTCGGGTCAATCCCGTTTCCTAAGACCATCTTCGATGTCGATTGCGGAGTCTGCCGACTTGCCGCCAGCGACCGTCCTACTAGACTAGACTAGACTAGACTAGACTATACTAGACTAGACTAAGACTAAACTAGACTAAGACTAAGAAAAACGCAGCCGACCAACGTCGCAGCGGTCTATGGCGGAATACCTCCTCGAGTTTCCTCAGCAGCGGCGTTCGTTTCTTGAGCTTGCGTGTGTATTGCGCACACCACACGCTACGGCGACTGCGAACGCGTAGGAATTCGAAACCCAGAAAGCCGAAGCTCTCGCCTCGACTGAGGTCTACGTTTCGACTCTTCTCTTCATTAATCTCGACTTGCAGTT
>JASHYD010000638.1 GCA_030043175.1 Xanthobacteraceae bacterium
CTGCGCGACGACGCGTTGAGCCGGGCGCGGTTCGAGTTCCGCTGGGTCGACCAGTTCAACCTTTCATTGGACCCGGACACCGCGCGCGAATACCACGACGAGACGCTGCCTAAGGAGGCTCACAAGGTGGCGCACTTCTGCTCCATGTGCGGGCCGAAATTCTGCTCGATGAAGATCACAAAGGACGTGAGGGATTATGCGGCAACGCTGAACGACCCGGCCGCAGTTGGCGCGAGCGCCGACGTCGCGCAAGTCGGCATGGCGGAAATGGCGAAGAAGTTCCGCGACATGGGGAGCGAGGTCTACGTCGACGCGGAGGCCGTGAGAGCGAGCAATATGGTATTGTAATCGACCCGGTAGGGCGGGTTAACGGTAGGCGTAACCCGCCCAGCAGTCCGCGGACCGGCCGCGCCAGGTATTCATCCGCGGTCATCTTGTGCCGCGGCAGCGCGGTCATCCCCGCTGCCAGCAATCGATCGACGAGGCCCGATGTGCCGCAGCGCCGGTGTCCGTCTGAGCCACTCTTTCGGCGTTCGGCTCCCCCCTCGCCGTCCCGATAGTGCGCGGCACAGCGCTTCCATGCTGTCCAGATTGTGCACGGGCCGAAACTCGTCCACATGGGGCAGCATCGCTTGCACGCCGCGAGCCTTGGCCTCGAACCCTTCGAAGCGCAGCAGCGGATTGAGCCAGATGAGGCGGCGGCACGAGCGATGCAGGCGGTCGATCTCGAAAGCGAGGCGGACGTCGGGGTCGCGCTCGAGCCCGTCGGTGATCAGGAGCACGATCGCGCCGCCGCCGAGCACCCGGCGCGCCCATTGCTTGTTGAAGGCGGCGAGCGAGGACGCAATGCGGGTGCCGCCTGACCAGTCGGCGGCGCTCGCCGAGCAGGCGGCAAGCGCCTCGTCCGGGTCCTTGGCCGTGAGAGCGCGGGTCACGTTGGTGAGCCGCGTGCCGAATAGGAACGAGTGAACGCGTTTCCTGGCATCCGTCACCGCATGAAGAAAATGCAGAAATAGCCGCGTGTACTCGCCCATAGAGCCGGAAATGTCGAGCAACGCCACGATCGGCGGCAATCGCGTCTCGGGGCCGCGATATTTCAGATCGATGAGCGCGCCGCCGGCCTTCATGCTGGCGCGCAGCGTGCGGCGCATGTCGACCAGGTGCCCGCGGCGATCGGGGACGAGCCGGCGCACCCGGACCGCCTCCAGTGAGAGCACCATGTGTCTGATGGCGTCCTTGGCGCGCGCGATTTCGGCTGCCGACATCTGCGCGAAATCCATGCCCTGGAGCACCTCGCGGTCCGACACGGTGAGGCGGCGGTCGATCTCGATGACATGCTCACGCTCCGCGATCTTGTCCTTGAAGGCCGCAAACAACGCCTCCTGAACGCGCGCCGACCCGGCCTCGGGCTTGTGCGCGCCGCCCGGCGCCGGCGGCATCATCATCGCCATCATCTTTTCGAGATAGCCGCGCTTGCGAAAGAAGATGCGGAATGCCTGGTCGAACAGAATGGAATGCTCGCGCTTTTTCACGAACACGGCATGCAGCGTCCAATAAAAATCCTGCCGCTCGCCGACGCCTGCGGCGTTCACGGCCTCAAGCGCATCAATCACGGCGCCGGGCCCCACCGGAATTCCAGCAGCGCGCAGCGCGCGGGCGAAATACAGGATGTTCTCGGCAAAGCGGCCGGCCTCACCTCTCCTGCCTGCGATTGAGGTCGATGCGTGCAGCGCGTCGGCAGGGGGACGCTCCGATGTCATCAGAAACCTCTTCAATTGTGTTACGGCGCGCGCCCCCTTCCTCCCCGCAAGCGGGGAAGGCGAAGGAGGCTACTCCGCCAAAGTTGGGTTGTAACTGCTGAAGAATTTACGACTTTCGAAAGCCTCGTCTAGGTCCCGAGGTCGGCCGTCGCATTCCTCACCCGGTGCCGGCTTACCCCCATGCCATCGCAAGTCCGGCGACTGCCCCCGACCTTGAACGACGCAGCTCAGTTTTTGTTGCACCCGCCAAATTGTTCATTCCGGAAGTCCAGCCTCGCGCAGCGCATCTGCATATTTTGCGTAATCTTGGGAGTGGCGAAAAATCCCGATTCGGTCCTTGAGATTGGCGAGGCGCATGTCAGGGTCAAGCACAAGGGCGC
Organism: Xanthobacteraceae bacterium; assembly: GCA_030043175.1. The sequence continues at coordinate 2,141 of JASHYD010000638.1, forward strand.
GCGCGACAGCCTTTCGTGCCTCCTCTCGTCGTCCAGCCAGCGCATAGCTGGCCGCCAGAATGCGCAACGTGGCGACGAAGTTTGGTCGCTGCCAGAAGGCCTTTTCAGCCCATGACGTCGCCTCTTCAGAGCGGCCCGCGAAGAACTGGGCAAACGCAGTGACGCCTTGCATGGTGAACATTAACGGGTCGCGTGGGCTCAGCCGCATCGCTCGCTGCAGGTGCTCAATCGCCGCGTCCGGCTCGCCGCCGCGAAACGCTCTCACCGTTCCGCTGGCGTACCAGGCGGTGGCCAGATTCGGGTTGAGCACGAGCGCTCGATCAATAAGCGCGAGGGCCCCCTCAAGGTCGCCGGCAACATAACCCAGCCCAAGACCGGCGAAGGCAAGTGCGACCGCGTCATCCCTGCCGAACTGCGCCGCCAGGCGAGCGAGACGCTCAGTCTCGGCCATCTCTTGCGGGCGATCCGCGGTCCAGCCGCATATCTTACGGAGCACATAGCAGAACGCCGCCGCACCATAAGGTGCAGCGAAATCATTGTCGAGCTCGACCGCCTTGGCGAACAACTCCAACGCCTCGCTGGTACCATCCAGCGTTATCCGATGCGCGTTCGCCATTCCGCGCAGAAAGTAGTCATACGCGTCAAGGCGGTTGGTGGGCTTGCGCTTGGCGCGCTCGATCTCGGCCTGCTCCAGCTGGCGTGAAATCGCGCCAACGACGCTTTCCGTGACACGGTCCTGGAGGTCGAAGATGTCCTCGATGCCGCCGTCAAAATGATCTGCCCATAGATGCATGCCACTGGCGGCATCAACAAGCTGAGCCGTGATGCGCACGCGCCGCGCGTACTTGCGCACGCCGCCTTCGAGCACATAACGAACACCCAACTCCCGACCGACCTGTTTCACGTCGACCGCGCGGCTCTTGTAGCTAAAACTCGAATTGCGCGCGATCACGAACAGCCAGCGGATGCGACACAGCGCCGTGATGATGTCCTCGACGATACCATCCGCGAAATAGTCCTGTCCCGGATCGACGCTCATGTTCTCGAAAGGCAACACCGCGATCGACGGTTTGTCCGGAAGGGCTGGCCCTTGGCCGAAGGTATCGACGCCGACGAGCCGGTAGCCCCGGCCCGGGACGGTAACCAGATAGCTTTCGCCGCCAGTGTCTTCTTGGAGTGTCTTTCGCAATAGAGAGATCTGGACCTGCAGGTTATTCTCGCCAACGACCTGCCCGGGCCAAGCCCGCGCCAGTAACTCAGCTTTGCTGACGACTTCCCCCCTCGCGGCAGCCAAAGCGTGCAAGATATCGAGTGCCCGGCTGCCGAGCCGCACGGAGGACTCGTCGCGGAACAGCTCCCTCCGTTTCAAGTCGAATCGAAATCGGCCGAACCTGACCGCATCCTCGGTCATCAAGTTCAAGGCTTGCACCACGCCGAGTCATCCTTTGGGCCAGCCTCCGTCAAGGCCAACCGTGATTATGTCGCAACTGCCAAGCCGATGGCAGCAGCAAATTTCGTCGTGCCGAGCTGCCCAGGATTCGTCCCGCGCGCCGCCTCGGGTCGAATCGCAATCGGTCGAAGCTGGCCGCAGCCTCGCTCATGAAATTCAGAACAATTTATGTCCTGAAGTACTGAGCTTAATCGGTCTCCTGAGTAAATTCTACTCTCAGGCCGACGGGCCCAGAAGGGGAAAAAGCAGAACTCAACCACAAGGAGATGCCTGATGCGTATCATCGTGGCGCTGGGAGCTGCCGCTTTTCTCATGCTGTCAGTCATTGCCGGCTGGGCGATCGTACTCATAGGCTCGGCGCCGGTAACGATGCTGGCGAAGTAAGACGGCGTGGTTTTTGCACCTCCTGCGAACTTATTCTTCGGCAGTGCCAACGGTCACGATCAACTTGCGAGTCATCCTGTAAAGCTGGAGCAAATAATCTTGGCGCCATCGTCGCCAAGTACAAATCAGTTTTAGCTTTTACCTCGACAGTCACGATGTTGCAGGACCCGGGCCCTGATAAAATCCGGCGCAGGTTTTGTTGTACCCGTCGGCATCGACGGAGTTGCCCGCGGGATGCGCCGATGTCCCGACGGGCGAACAGGCAGCGATCATGTCATCGGCAGGCCCTCCCTGTCATTGCGCCCAGTTGTGCGGGCCTGCCAATGATCGCGGATGTCGCGCGAGACGGCGAAGGTGTAGCAGAAGGTTACTCGGCGGCGCGCAGCTCGGCGCGCAGACCCTCGACCAGCTCCTTCGCCCTGGCGCCTTCGATGCGGGCGATATCGTCCTGATATTTGAGCAGGACGCCAAGCGTATCCGACACTGTCGCGGGATCGAGCGCTACCGCATCTAGCTCGGCGAGCGCGCTCGCCCAGTCGAGCGTCTCGGCGACGCCCGGCGATTTGAACAGCTCCTCGCGGCGGAGCGCCTGGACGAAGTGGACGATCTCCCGCGACAGGCCCTCGGCGATCCCCGGCACCTTGGCGCGCACGATGGCAAGCTCTCGCTCGGCGGTGGGATAGCCGACCCAATGATAGAGGCATCGGCGCTTGAGTGCGTCGTGAACCTCGCGGGTGCGGTTCGAGGTGACGACGACGACCGGCGGACTGGCGGCCTTGACGGTGCCGAGCTCCGGGATGGTGACCTGGAAATCCGCCAGCACTTCCAGAAGAAACGCCTCGAACGCTTCGTCGGCGCGGTCAAGCTCATCGATCAGTAACACCGGCGCGCCGGCCGTGTCGGGCTCGAGTGCCTGTAAGAGCGGGCGCTTGATTAGGAGATTTTCCGAGAAAACGTCGTGGGAAAGCCGCTCGCGGTCGGCCGCGCCTTCCGCCTCGGCGAGCCTGATGGCGATCATCTGGGCGGCGTAGTTCCATTCATAGACCGCGCCTGCAACGTCGAGGCCCTCGTAGCATTGCAGCCGGATCAGCCGTCGCCCGAGCGTGGCGGAGAGAACCTTGGCGATCTCGGTCTTGCCCACCCCCGCCTCGCCTTCGAGGAAAATGGGCCGGCCCATCCGCAGCGCCAGGAACAGCACGGTAGCGAGCGAACGATCGGCGAGATAATGGGCGGAAGCGAGAAGCGCGAGCGTTTCGTCAATGGATTTGGGCAGGGCGGTCACGAACAAACCTTTCCGCATCGGATATATGGCCGACAGCGGCGGCCGTCCACCCTCGCGCATGCGAGGCGGGTATTCCGGTCACCTTGAATCATTCATTCCGAGTCACGGCCGGCGTGTCCAGGCTTGCCGCCGCCATCCACGTTTTTTCTACATCAAGCAGACAGGACTTGCATGCCCAGCTCCC
>JASHYD010000639.1 GCA_030043175.1 Xanthobacteraceae bacterium
TTTTCACAAGAAACCGTTGCGAGTTGGCAATCAGGCGAGCGAGTGGCTGTGGCCAGAAGCGCCGATGCCGCGCGGTTAACGACGTCGGGGTGTTCGCCACCGCCGCAACTCTCGTCTCGAAACGCGTGCCATGCCGGTCGCCGAGCCGCACAGTAAGTGCGACCGCCGGAGATACGTGGTCTCGGGCGGCCCGAAAAACCGGGCCGCCAGCCGAATAGTCGGCTCGCAGGCGATCGCCCGACCGATGCCGAGCGATGTCGCGATGGAGGGACTACCCTTCGCGCAACATCCGGCCAGCGAGGGCATGCACCAATGACGCTATAAAACAGAACCAGCCGCACCGGACCAGGAACGAAAGGATGGCGGGCCTCTGGGCTCACGCTCAAGCCGACCGGCAATAAGTGTCTCGCCTGCCGGGCTCTGCGGTTGCTGAAGTAGCGCTGGCCCTCGGGCGCGCAGAACACGTTTCGAACAGGATGGGAAGTTCGAATCGAAGGTCCGCTAGCGCCGTTCCTGCGGTCGACCGCTCGGATACGACCGGAACTCTTGAGTTCGAAGCTGCACAACGCCGAACGCGGCGAGGACAACTGCGCGTTTCGTTGGGCCTGCGCCAGAGGTTACCGACAGAGGTCCGAACGTCAATCGATCATTGCTTCCTTATTTCTGCACGATTTCGGGAGGCGTGGACCGCGCGAGCTTCGACATGCCCGCGATCCATCGGTCGTAGTCTTCCGATTTTCTGTGGCGGTAGTCCTCGACCACTGCATGGGGCAGGATGAGAAAAGTGCCCTCATCCAGCCCTTTCAGTGTGGCCCGGGCTACCTCTTGCGCGCTGAGGACGCCGTCGGTGCTTTCGGGGCCTTTGGGAAGGTCTCTCAGGAGCGGGGTATCAACACCCTGCGGGCAAAGGACGGAAACGCGGATACCCTGGTGGCGATGGCTGAAGGCCACGTTTTCGGCAAAGCCGATAGCGGCATGCTTCGTTGTGCCATAGACGGCGCTGCCGATTTGGTTGAGGAGGCCGGCCGCGGAAGCTGTGTGGAGGAGAGTCCCGCCCCCCCTTGCGATCATGCGCGGAAGCAGAAAGCGCGCCGCCCGGACGTGAGCCAGGACGTTGATTTCCCACGATTTCTGCCAGATGTCGTCCGCCGCGAATGCTGCGTTGTCGGCCGGCCCACCGAAGCCCCAGGCCACTCCCGCATTTGAGCAGAACGTGTGGATCGGACCTTCCTCGATCTCTATGCGCTCGAGAACGGCCTCAAAGGCCGCCGCATCGGCTACATCGACAGCGAAGGCGCGTCCCCCGATAGACTGGGCAACGGCTTCGGCCAGCGCCGTATTCTTGTCGAGCACGAAGACCTTCGTTGCCCCGTCGGCCGCGAAGGCTTCGCAAAGCGCACGCCCGATCCCCTGGGCGCCCCCCGTTACGGCGACAACACCGAAGCGGCCACTCATTCGATCCTCGCGGTCTCGAAGCAGGACATCTTTCATAATCGCTATGCCCCCAATGAAAATGACGTGACGCTGCCGCAAGCGGGCGAATCGCTTCCATGTGGGAATCGCCCCTACATAGTAGGTCGCAATCGAGATTCCCAATATTTCGAGGACGTGCGGCGCCCTGTGGCCGGCCCGTGTTCAGCGCTCCAATGTCGAGATTGCCGTAGCAAACCGGCCCGCCGGCGGACGCGGCTTCGCATGACTTGACCTGCCCGTTGACACGGGGCAACCAGCGGGATCGCGTTTTCCTCCGAGGCGGACCACAAGATGAAAGCATGGCTAAGTACGGCACCGGGCGGTCCGGAGACCCTCAATCTTATGGAAATCCCTGCGCCTGCCGCGCGAAAAGGCGAAGTCCTCGTGCGCACGCGGGCAGTCGGCCTGAACTTCCCCGACACGTTGATCATACAAGACAAGTATCAGCTCCGGCCCCAGCGCCCGTTCGCACCGGGCGGTGAGCTGGCAGGAACGGTGGTCGCCACGGGCGAAGGCGTCAAAGGCTTCAGGCAGGGCGACCGGGTGGTCGGGGTCACGCTTTCAGGCGCATTGATGGAGCAGGTCGCCGTCGACGCATCGCGTTGCGCCGTCATTCCCGACGAGATCGACTTCGCTTCAGCATCAGTTTTTCCTTTCGTCTACGGCACGGTCTGGCATGCGCTGGTCGAACGCGGCGACATTAAAGCCGCCGACAAAGTCCTCGTGCTCGGCGCCGGCGGCGGCATCGGCCAGGCCGGTTGCGAAATCGCAAAGGTGTTCGGCGCGCATGTGGTGGCGGCAGCTAGTAGCACAGCCAAACGCGATGCCGCTGCCCGGGCCGGCGCGGATATTGGCCTCCTCTATTCGTCCGAAATGGACGAAGAAGGCCAAAGAAACTTCGGCGCCGCGCTGAAAGCCGCAAGCGGATCGCAAGGCTTCGACATCGTCATCGATCCTGTCGGTGGACCTTATGCCGAACCGGCCCTGCGCGCCGTGGGCTGGCGCGGCCGCTATCTGGTCGTCGGCTTTACGGCCGGCATTCCGAGGTTGCCGCTGAACCTGCCGCTGTTGAAGGGCTGCGACATCCGCGGCATATTCTGGGGCGACGAGCTGAGACGAGATCCGGATGCTTTCGCGCGCCAGATCAGAGCGATGCTGCCTTATCTGCGCTCCGGCGCGCTGCGCCCCGGGCCTTCCCTCGTCCTGCCTTTCGCACGGGCCGCGGAAGGCATCGCCATGCTCGAGGGACGCAATTCGATAGGCAAGATCGCCATCAGCCTTGACGGCGGGTGATGACAATGTTTCGGAACGCAATGGAGACCGGCATCTCGATCACACGGGTCAGGTTTGATCCCATCGCCACACCTACCAAGCAGATCGTCATCGAACACTTCGATGTCATGCAGGCAGCTGGCGTAGAGCCCACACTGGTTCTCACAGCAGACCTCGCGCGACGGGTACGGCAAGGCTTCGGCATCGGCATGATCGTCGGGCTGGTCAACCTCCAAAAGCCCGCGGCGTTAACCCAGGCCCCACGATCTCAGCTACACCGTAACTACCACTGAGCCTCTCGACTCTCGAGTTCCGCCACTGCAGCCAGACCGCGGAAAAGACGTTCATTATCCTTCGTCCACCGCCTGATATCAGTGCCACAGCAGGCCGAGCCGCTCGACAATTTGTATGCTTTTCACGCCTGTCATACCTCTGCCGCCGCCTCACCTTCGGCACAGGCAGGATTGGCGGGAGCGTAACATTGCGTCTGCGGGGCCTTCGGTCTAAACGGTAGGCGGCTTCCGCGAAACGCCATCCGTTAGGCACGGAACTGTCGGGGGCTCAAGGTTGGCGACCTGGTGATGGTCCCGCCGGGCGTGGTGCAAGGACGGGCCGACATCCGGATTACGTGGACTATTTGAGCGCGCCGGCCTTCCATGTCCTTGGCATCGACCATGGTGTCTTTGGCTGATGGATTGCGAGAGCCACGGTCGAGCAGGGCGCCACGTTTGCGTCCTTACGATTTGGGCTACACTGATTGTGCATTACATCAACTCAGAAGGGGATACCGCTCATGAAATACGTGCTCGTACTCGCCGCGATACTCTCGACGGCGGCCCTGGTAACCCTCGGAACTGCCGCCGGTTTTCCGCCCCGCGTCCACTACGTAGACCACGACAAGGTTGCGGCCGCATTCGTCAAGGGCGGACGCATCATCGAGGATGAAGGTTTGATCGTCATTGCCAACCGCGGTGTGCAGCGCGGTTCCGAGATGCACGACAACACCAACCATGTGTTCATCATTGTGGATGGCGAAGCGGAGTTCATCACCGGCGGCAAGATGGTCGACCCGAAGGTAACCGCCCCCGGCCAGACGCGCGGGACCGGCATCGAGGGCGGGGTGAGTCATCATCTGACCAAGGGCGACGTGATCACGATCCCCGCAAAGACCCCGCACCAGTGGAAGGACACCTCGAAAACGGGCTCGGTCGGCTACTACGCAGTGAACTTCGACAGTAATTAACGAGCCCAGTGAGTCTTCATGTGAGCCGGCCGAGCGGCGCGTCGGCACGGTCGGCCGCGTCCATCCCCATATGGACATCAAGATTGTCGATGGAGACGGTCAGATCGTGCCGCGCCGAACGCCGGGCGAATTTGTATGGGCGTCGGCGCGTCATCCGCGAAGCGAGCATGCACGAGCTCGCAGATGCATGGCCATACGACCAATGACATTCTACGGGTTGGTCGCCTAGTGCACCCGTCAGAGCGACCGCCGTCGAGGGGCGAAGAAGGCCAAACTCCGATGGCGCGGGAAGCGAAGCCAGGTTCCCTTCAAGAACCCAACGATCACGGTCACGGGGCGATCGTCAGATTTAACGGCTGCGAAATCCGGCCTTGGAAGCATCGGGAAATCGATGGACGAATCAAGTCTGGTTCGTTCTCCCAAGACGCGCGCGGGCGTTTGTGGCCGAATACGAACTGAAGCCCTCGGCAAGAAAGAGGGCATGACACTCTCGACGGGCGCCAAGGTCGAGAATTCCCGGATGTTCGCCACGCACGAGAACGCACTCGCTTGCGCCCAACGGTCCGGTAAGAAGCGGCGCACGCAGGCCATCCACGCCAAGATCACGAACAGCAGAAAGGACTTCCTGCACAAGGAAACAACGAAGATTCGACCCCTTCGGGATGATCTGCGTGGGCAATGTATCGGGCCGCTGGCTTGAGGCAACGAACGGCAAGTCGTCGGCTGAAGCCAGCACGGGGATGTCTCGCAACATGCTGGGGTATAAGGCGATTGCGCGCGCGGCGACGTTTGTGGATACCTCCGAGCACCTAAGCGCTCAGACCTGTTGCGAATGCGGATGCGTCGGCGGCCTGAAAGGGTTGAAGGGTCTCGAAATAAGAGAATGGGCGTGTGACGAGTGCGGCGCTGCTCATTGATCGCGACGTTAACGCGCGTAACATTCTCCGTCTGGGACGTCAGACGCTTGCAGAAGGAAGCTCCATCCACGCCGCCAGGTTGGGATGGAGAGGATGTCACGGGCAGCTCTTGCTAAGCAGGAAGTACACGTATTGATGCACATCAATTCCGAGCCAGAACAAGACTACAATGCCCGCGATCACGAGTTGCCAGCGAGTGCGGGTCTGACCCGACAGAATGCGGCTCATCCAATCCCAGAGGCTACTCATTGCAATTTCCTTCAGGCCCCTCCGCGGGGCTCGCGCCGCCTAGGGGCGCAGCGCAGTTGTATTGACCGCTTATTGGTCCTAGGAATCTTCCTCTCATGGGGAGCAGCATGTAAACCTCTGAAGCGATCTCGGACCACGACAGCGCGGCGAGATATTCGTGATGCAGCTTCTAGATGAGGACTATTTGTTCGGAAAGGTCATCCTCGCGGACATGCCTCGGGGAGCGTGCTCCGATGCCAGGAGCAAAATTTGATCTACGTGTACGGGCAAATGATCCAAGCCTGCGAGGCACAGCGTTCCGACGTCTGGGCAGATTACTAACCTCCAGGGAGGTCCCCGGCTCTGCCGGGTGGCAGTAGAAGTTTGACATTTGCGGCGGTCGTCCACCGCTGAGACTCTCGTTTCGTGAGCGGCCAAGCACACGAAAGGAGTTTGCGGTGGACGACTATGAGAGCTTAAGTCACACGAAATGGGACTGCAAATACCATGTGGTGTTCATTCCCAAATACCGCAGGAGGGTGCTGTACGGGGAGCTGAGACGGTACCTGGGCGATGTGTTTCGCAAGTTGGCTTTGCAGAAGGGAAGCCGGATCGAGGAAGGCCACTTCATGCCGGATCATGTGCACATGATGATATCGATCCCGCCGAAATACGCGGTTTGGCAGGTGGTCGGTTTCATCAAGGGCAAGAGCGCGATCCACTTGGCACGGACGTATGGCGAGAGGAAGCGCAATTTCGTCGGACAGAGCTTCTGGGCCAGAGGGTTCTTTGTGTCGATCGTAGGTCGAGACGAAGCAGTGATACGGGAATACATCAAGAACCAGGAACAGGAAGATAAACGCCTGAACCAACTCAATCTGTGGCGTTGATCGCCGCCTTCAGGCGGCCCAAGCAAATGGGGCCGCGTCAGCGACCCCATCAGCCGCTTCTAGCGGCCCCATATCTTAAAGCCCCCGGCTCTGCCGGGGGTTTGTTACTTCGACCAGTGCGGGGAGAACGAAGATGAGCGACTGAGCGCAGCGATGCAACGTGGGTCCGACATGGAAAATAGACTTGAGCGTCAGATGAGGTTCTGCTGACCGGCGCAACCGCCTCCTGCAGCGTCTAATCGGCGCCGGGCGCGCAGGCTCGGCGGCGGCTTAATCCGCTGTCACCCCATCGTGGGGGCGATGAAAGCAAACTTGTTCGACTGGAGCGAGCAAGCTCCGAGCAGTGATTTTGGTTCTGAGAAGTCCCGTTATCGGAACTAATCGTCTGGGATCAGACCTGGAATGCTCCCTAAACGACCGGATTTACCCGGTGAGCCCGCCGGGGCTCAAACCCAGGGCCACGATTGAAAGCGAATAAGTCCTTGCTGTATCGAGAGTTTTTCCATGACTCGGGCAACCTGATGAAATCTCGGCACTTTCGTTGACATTCGGTGACAAGCGTTGCACACACGCTGACCCTCGCAGGGCACTCGGGGTGCCCACACAGGAGGCAGGTGCGAAAACGGATAATGGAAATGGACTTCAAGCAGTTTGGCCCGCTCGATGAAATCGCTGACGTCACTCGCTCGCTCACCTACGGCGAAATGATCGACTTTGCCGCCGAATTATGGAGAGCCGCAGAAGGTACCGAAATTACGGCCAAAACTCTTCCGGCAATCCTTCACCGATGGTCAAACGAACGCG
>JASHYD010000640.1 GCA_030043175.1 Xanthobacteraceae bacterium
TGGTAAAACAACGTCTTGGCGGCGCGGGCATGCGCTGGACGCCTCGCGGCGCTCACATCGTTCTTCAACTCAGGGCTGCCGCCCTAACCAACAACCGATGGAACGCATTCTGGCGCAAAATCTCCATGTACGGCGTAAAGATCGAGGCCGATTGTGCCGCCTGATAATCCTCTACATCATTTGGGAATCACACCCGTCGCCACCTCGGGCGCCGTACCTCGCATAACCGAGCACCTCGGTCATGAGCTGGTTCCAAAGCGGGGCCACCGTGGCGCGACCGATCGGCTTTCCGATCGGCTTCGAAGAAAAGCCGAAGCCGGGCAACGATGGCGTCGTCGGGCGATCCGCCAAAGCTGGCGGGATCACTTAACGGTCCGATTGATTCGAGAAACTCAAAAGTCGAGCCCGGCCAACCGTCGGTGAGGATCAATGAGCAAGAAACGAAGTGTGCTCACAGACACGCGCTCCTAAATTTGTAGGGACATAATGGAGGACCGATGATGAGCTTTCGTATCAGTGGCCTCGCGGCCGAGCAGTTTGCGGATCTGTTTGTACTGTCCGACGAGGAGCTGGCAGCACGCGGTGCTCTCCGCCGCATCGCTGACGCGCGCACGCCCGGCTCCGAGTGAGCCTCACTGACTCACGGCCAGGCGACGAGCTGTTGCTCGTTAACTACGAGCATCACCCCGTCTCTTCTCCTTACCACATGCGTTTTGCGATTTTCGTGCGCAGGGGCGAAGAGACCTACAGGGCGGTGGACGAAGTGCCAGAACAATTGCGACTGCGGACGCTGGCGGTGCGTGCCTTCGATGCCGACGCCATGATGGTGGGCTTCGAGCTGGCCGCCGGCCGCGACCTGGAAGCCGCTATCGACCGGCTGTTCGAATCGCCTTGTCGGTTATCTGCATGTCCATTTCGCTGCACCGGGTTGCTATGCCGCAAGGGTCGACCGGGCCTGAGTCAGCCGGCATCGGCAGGAGTTGGAGTTGCGCGAGCCGCGCACAGTCGGCAGAGTTGGGCCATTTAATTTATCCCGCGCCTCGTCTGCGGTGGGAGGAAAATGCCATTCCCGGCACCACTCCTTGGCGCATTGCCTCACCGGCGTTGTGTGTTCGCGCGTCGCAGAAGAAGCAGCGTCTAGGACTACCACGTTGGGCGCTGACGCAAGAAACGCCTGCGCCTCACGCTCGATTGCCTCAATAAGCTGACGACCCTCAATGCCCAAGGTCGGCGGCGTCGGGCCATGCGGACGAACGCGACAGTGTCAGGTGCCCTTTTCGTGCCCGGTGTAACCTGCTTCCATGCAGCCCAGCGCCCGTGTTACCAAGGCCGCTCTGAGTAGTTTTCACAACCGGTAGGGCGACAGACGTAGGATCAATTCAATGACCACACCTTCCAGAAGAGAAATGCTCCTCGCGCCGGTAGCGCTTGCTGCCACGAGCGCCGTCACAACTGCTGCCAGCGAAAGGAAGATGACGCTCGCAATGCATCAGAACACCTCAAACGGGGCGGGCTATCGGAAATCGCTGGAAGGCTGGGCGCGCGCCGGAATCAAGGACGTCGAAATCACGAATACCCTACTTGACGAGTTCCTACAGACCGACAGCGTGGCATCTGCCCGCGGGGTGATCACCGACCTGGGTCTGAACCTCGTCCACGCCGCGACCGGCGTGACAGGACTCTGGGAGCCGAATCCCAATCGTGCCGCCGCGCTTGACGATCTAAAAAAGCGCTGCGAGATGTACGCGAACATGGGATTAAATCGCGTCTACGCAACGACGGCCACCAGCAAGAAAGTTACGGTGGAAGATTACGAAGCCGGCCCCGAAAACATGCACGATGCGGGAGAAGTTGCCAAGCAGTTCAACGTGTCGCTGCGGATCGAATTCCTGCGCACGTCGACTTTTATCTCCACCTTACCGACGATTCTGAAGATGACGCGCGCGGCGGCGCATCCGAATATCGTGCCCATGCTGGATTGCTATCATTTCTGGTCCGGCTTGAACAAGCTTGAGGATCTCGATATGATTCGGTCCGGGGAAATCGGCCATGTGCATTTTCAGGATGTGCCAGACATTCCGCGCGAATTGCTAGATCTTTCCACGCGCATTATTCCCGGCGACGGAATCAGCCCGCTGACGCGAATTCTGGGCAAGCTCTCCGAAAAAGGATACGCCGGCCCGCTGTCCGTGGAACTCTTCCTGCCGAAGTTCCAACAAGGTGATCCCTACGAAGTTACCCGCGAAATTCGTGTCAAATCCGAAGCCATCATGCGCCAGGCGGGTGTGGGCTAGAGCACTCGCGCCGCACTGCGCAAAAGGTCAGCAGTCGGTCATGAGCGCTGGCTTCCGCGGTGTCCGCATCGAGCCGGCCTACCTCCCACTCCAGTCGCGGCGCCGCGGCGAGACGACGTTGAGGGGCCAAGGTCGTCTCACTGACGACAACGGCGTCGCCTTCAAGTGGAAAGATCACCGCATCGATGCACCCCAACGATTCATGGTGATGACACTCGATACTCGCGAGTTCATCCACCGCTTCCTGACGCACGTGTTGCCACAAGGCTTCTGACCGCGTCCGCTACTGCGACCTGCTCACAAGCCAAACCTGCGCCAAGAATACCGCGCGCGCCCGCCAGTTGCTGGCAGTGTCGCTCATTCCGGTCGATGCCATCAAAGCCGCCAATCCCAAGCCCGAGGAGCCATCGCCGGGCGATGTGCCACGCATAGGAATTCAAGTATTCTTTATGAATGGCTGAAACAAATGGGCATCTGCTTCGTGGCGGTCTTGACGACTGGCTGGCCGATATCGGCTGCAGGCAACCGTTCCGTGCCGTGGTCGAGGACAACCGCGCTGTTTCTATTTGTGCCAGCGTCCGCATCACAGATGCGGTTCATGAAGCCGGGGTGGAAACACTCGTCGGGAACCGGCGACGAGGCCATGCCGCCTGCGCCGTAGCCGGTTGGGCACTTTCCGCGCGATCCCTAGCGGCGACCCCTTTTTCCAGTACGTCCTGGGAAAACAACGCGCCCCAGCGCGTAGCAGCCCGACTTCATCTTGTCCAGATAGGGAATGACTTTCACGTTACATGAGCTAGCTTTATCGAAGACTCTGCCGGAGAAGTCACAGACGGGTGCGAGCATGAATACGCAGCGGCGCGATTTCCTGTTATTGGTAACATTAGGGGCAGTGGCGGCGGCACCTGTATTTGCGCAAACCGCAGCACCTGCTGCCGGCCCCCCCGCCATTCGAGAGCAAAGCGCCACAGTCCTCCCGGATTTCTCCGGAATATGGGGCCATCCATACCTTACCGGAGGGTTCGAGCAACCTTTGTCGGGTCCCGGCCCAGTGCGGAATCGAGCGCGCCGTCGCGACGGCGTGAGCAGCGAGTACCAGCTGATCGGTGATTACACCAATCCGATTTTGAAGCCCCAGGCGGCGGAAGAAGTGAAGAAGCACGGCGAAATTTCGTTGACCGGCGTGGCCTATCCGACTCCCAACAATCAGTGTTGGCCCGAACCGGTGCCCTACATTTTCCGAGATTTTGGAATTCAGCTGCTGCAGCAGGCCCATCAGGTCACGATCCTGTACTCCCAAGATCATGAAGTCCGCCGCATACGCATGAACCAGCCTCATCCTGTGCAAGTGACGCCCGCGTGGTATGGGGATTCCGTGGGCCATTATGAAGGCGACACGTTGGTAGTAGACACCGTGGGTGTCAAGACAGACCGGCCGTTTGCCATGGTCGACATGTACGGCACGCCATACACGAAAGCTCTGCACGTGGTGGAACGTTATCGGCTGCTTGATTACGAAGCCGCGAAAGAGGCCGTTGAACGGGCCGGAAAAGAGAATGTCCGCATCCCAGGCTATGGACCGGAGCCCAACTACAGGGGTAAAGGGCTTCAGCTACAATTCACGATCGAAGACGAAGGAGTCTTCACGACGCGCTGGTCGGCCACCGTCACGTATCTGAGGGCTGCGATTGAATGGCCGGAAATAGTCTGCGCCGAGAATCCGCATGAATACTACGCCAGAAAGGACGCTTCGGTCCCGAAATCGGACAAACCGGATTTTTGAAGATTCACACGACACCTTCCCGTCGTGGAAGGTTTTTGAGTCAACGCCAGGCAGTGCTGGTCGCTCGACCGGCACATCCCCAGGGTATCTCCAGATAGCCCACCACTTTGCGCGCCGCGCATTCGCCTCGATTTTCGTGCCTTGGCGTTTTTCGGACGCCGGCCGCCTCCGTGCGTCTCGTCACGCCGGCATCCGAAAACTTGCACAATCGCGCCCGTGCCGATCGATCCCGCTCACCGCCGCTGTACCTCCAACTGCGGACGGTTGGACAGCCGAGAAGCCTCTGGACCGTTGCAATTGGATCAAGGCTGGTTGACACATTCCGAGCGTCGGAAAGTGCTCTAAATGATAGATTGTTGACACTCCCCTCAAAACCCCAAGTGCCCCCTTTCCGCTCGACATTTCCTCGCCGGCGCGCCAAGCTTCGGGAAGCGTTTCACGCGAGAGGGAGGTACCCATGACGATCACACGCAGGCTTGCGGTGTTGGGGCCCGCGACCGTCGCTATCGGCGCGTCCGCATTTTCGTCCATGCCGGCACGTGCGGCGATAAAGACCGAATCCATCGACTACAGCCACGGCAACACCAGGCTCAAAGCCTATGTGGCCTACGAGGACAGCGTAACCGCCAAGCGCCCAGCCATCTTCATGGTGCATGCGCGCAACGGCCTGACTGATTTCGCCAAGCAGCAGGCGGAGGAATGGTCGAAACTCGGCTATTACGTCTTCGCCACCGACATGTTCGGCATGCTGCCGAAAAATCTCGAGGAGATCACTGCGCAGACCGATATGTTCCGCAAGGATCGC
>JASHYD010000641.1 GCA_030043175.1 Xanthobacteraceae bacterium
TCGCCCCGGATACTTGGGTACGATGCCGTGGGGGTCGTCGAGGCAGTCGGCTCGGACACATCGCTATTTGCAGTCGGCGACAGCGTCTTCTATGCCGGTGTCATTGACCGGCCGGGCACCTACGCGGAACTGCACGCGGTTGATGAACGCCTCGTCGGACCGAAGCCGGCGAGCCTCGACGACCCGCAGGCAGCGGCTTTGCCGTTGACCTCCCTGACCGCGTGGGAGCTCCTCTTCGATCGTCTTGGCGTGCCCCGCGGCGGAAGCGCATCAGGCGACGCCATCGTCATCATCAACGGCGCTGGTGGGGTCGGATCGATATTGACTCAGCTCGCGCGTCGTTTGACCGGACTGACTGTCATCGCGACAGCCTCGCGCCCCGAAACTATCGCTTGGGTCCGGGAGATGGGCGCCCACCATGTCATCGACCATCACCAGCCACTCGAAGATGGCCTGAAAGTCCTTGGCATTCCGCAGGTGCGTTACGTGGCCGGCCTGACCGCGACCGACCGGCATCAACAATCGATTGTCCGGGTGTTGGCGCCTCAGGGCGCCCTCGCAATGATCGATGATCCCGACACGTTCGACATCGTGCCCTTCAAGCGGAAAAGCTTGTCGGTTCACTGGGAGCTCATGTTCACCCGCGGCCTCTATCAGACACCCGATATGGTGGAACAGCACCGTATCCTGAGCGAGGTCAGCGCGCTGATTGATAAAGGCGTGCTACGAACGACGTTCCGCGAAGACTACGGCCCGATCAACGCCGCCAACCTCAAGCGGGCGCACCAAGCCGTGGAAAGCGGACGCAGCTTCGGCAAGATCGTTCTCTCCGGTTTCCGAACTTGACCCGGCTTCATGTTTAAGGAGGCGCTTCGCCATTCAATGATTTGGAACGCGGTTGCGGTGGAGCAACAGCAAATCTTTGTAGCCGGACCGCGCTGGACCGGCTCAAAGGGGCCGGCGGTCGGCCGTCTCGACCGCAAGGACGAGCCGCAGTCCTACCCGGACGAGGCGTGGAACGGTTGGCGCGAGGGGATGGATGCGTCCACGGCATTCGTTGATGTCAACGCGCTGCGTCGCGATGGAAAGGGCTCGCTCTGGGTTGTAGACACCGGCTCCCCGACATTCGGCGGCGATCCGCTTCCCGGCGGCGCCAAGCTTGTGCAGGTTGATCTCGCGACGGGACATGTCGCCCGGGTTATTCTCTTCGGACCGCAGATCGCGTTGCCGGGCAGCTATGTCGACGACGTCCGCTTCCACGGCGATTTCGCCTATCTGACGGACGCCGGCCGCCCCGGCATCATCGTCGTCAATCTCAAGACCGGCGATATGCGACGTGTGCTGGAGAACATCCCGGCCACTACCGCCCGTGACGATCGTCCGATCGTCCTCGATGGTGCCGTCCTCAACGGGCCGGACGGCAAACCGCTTCGCGTCAACACCGATCCGATGGAGGTGTCGCCGGATGGTGCGTGGTTCTACTTCGGCACGCTCGAAGGCCCGTGGTCGCGGATCGCGACGCGATGGCTTGACGATTTTTCGTCGTCTGCCGAGGTGCTGACTTCGAAGGTTGAACCTTGGGCCGATCTTCCGCCCGTCGGCGGGACGGTGTTGGCTGCCGACGGCAGCCTCTACTTTACCGAGCTATCGACGAACACCGTAAAGCGTCGGGCGCTCGACGGAGGCATAACCGTCATCGTGCAAGACCCGCGTCTCCATTGGGTCGACGCGCCGGCAATCGATGACGAGAACCAGATCTTGCTTCCGGTCCCCCAGCTTGATCGCGCAGCGATTTTCCACGGCGGCCAGTCGCAGGTGCAGTGGCCGATCACGCTCTACAGGATGAAGTTGCCGACGACTCCTTAACAACCGACGGTCCTTCACAATGGACGATCGTGACGACTTTACGACCGACCAAGAGAGGCAAGGCCTATGACAGGTAGAGTAGCTGATGTGATGGTTGAGGTGCTCGCCCTGGCAGGCGCCAAACGCTGTTATGGCGTTCCGGGTGACACGCTCAATTATTTCACCGACGCGGTGCGCCGCTCCGAATTGCGTTGGATTCACGTTCGTCATGAGGAGGCGGGCGCGATGGCGGCCGGTGCCGACGCGCTGCTGACGGGCGAACTTGCTCTGTGTGCCGGGTCCTGCGGACCCGGCAGCCTCCACTTCATCAACGGAGTATGGGAAAGCAACCGCAATCGCGCGCCGGTCGTTTTGATCGCCAGTCAGATCACGCGGGATGAGCTTGGCTTTGAGTTTCCCCAGGAGGTTGACTTCAAGGCCGTCTACGGTGCCGGCACGGTCTTCTGCGAAGAGATCAGGACACCCGCCCAGGCGCGACGGATGACCGCGATGGCGGCGCAGGCGGCGCTTTCGCGCAAGGGTGTTGCGGTGCTCATCGTGCCCGTTGATGTCTCACGCGCCCACGCGCCGGACGAGCCCGATTTCGTTGTTCACCGCGCCCAGCCGATTATTCGCCCGAGCGATGTCGAGCTCGATCGCATCGCCGCCGCGCTCAATGACGGCCGTCGAGTTGCGATCTATGGCGGCTCAGGCTGCGCTGACGCGCACGATCAGGTCATCGCGCTCGCCGAACGCCTGAAGGCGCCGGTCGCACGCACTTCGCGCGCCAAAGACTTCCTTGCATATGACAATCCCTACGACGTCGGCATG
>JASHYD010000642.1 GCA_030043175.1 Xanthobacteraceae bacterium
CCAGGCCGACTTGTCTTCGACCGTGTTTGTTTTCGGATTGAGCCAACGGAAATCGCTCCAGCCGTGATAGGGCGGCGTGTTGGCGATCCTCACGAAATCCAGGGTCGTGAACTTCCCGTCCTGATCCTTCATATCGTGCAGGTTCTTGCCTCGGAGCACCGGAGAAACGCCGTTTGCGAGATTCAGTGTCCCGTCAAGCTTGCCAAGCCAGGGATACAGGTCCCGATCGTTGAACGCACCATTGTTGATGGCGCGGACTGTCGCTTCCACTCCTTCTTTCTTGAATTTCTCCTGCACGCGCCGGACCATCGCCACGGCCTCATCGCGGGTGCCGAATTCAGCAGTACGCACCGGCAGCACGGAGGTGGCGACGAACGACATCCCGAACATCACGGCGAAAAGAACGGCGGCGGCAAAGCGCATGGCTCTTCCTTTCAAATTCTCAAACAATGGGGAGATTGCGATCGGCGCAGGCGAAAAAAGGGCGTGATCGTACCAACGGCAATATGGCGGCAGTTGGGCGGGCGCATGGTTATTCCCCAGCGAATTGCAACGTATCGCATGTCCGGCGTAGGCAATATGCGCCAATTCTGTGCTCCAGGGATGACGCGGCTTCGTATGTCTGGTCGGAGGCCCCAAGTAGGCGGTCGAGTTGAAGCCTGAGGCTGAGGACCACGCGAAGTTCGTTGTTACCGGGCACTCCATCGGCCTGTCTTCTCGGGATACGAAATTTCAACTCCCGTCCGGCCGGGTTCATCATACCGGCTCAGCCGGTCATGGCTTCACCCCCCCGGCGCCGATTGGGTCCACGAAATCAAGCATGACGACGGTTACCGGATGATCGTCCGCCGTGATGGCCCCTCGGTGCGGCTTTACAGCCGCAACGCGTATGAGTGGACTCAGCGACTGGCGGCGATCGCGACTGCTGCCCGGCGGATCAAAGTCAAGAGTTTTAGAACCGCGTAGGCTGGGGCCACGAAGGTGACGATCTCCCGTGTCCAAGCACTCCGACGGTACACCCGGCAAGAAGCCGCCAGCGCCATCACTCAAAGTCCGGAGGGGCCGGACGCCTCTGGAGCAAAGATCAGGCACCAAATCGCTTGAAACGTCGTCGCCGCTTCGGGGGACCAAGGACACCGAAACCGGTCGGCGTTGCAAACCGGCGACTGTGCGGCGCGGGCGGGGGTAGAATGCGAACGGTTAAACCGCACCCCCGCCGCCATGCAGCAAGCTGTTTTGCCGTCATCTCCGAGTGCTTGCGCCGCATGGGCTGACTCTCAATCGCATGAATGCCGGGGCAACTCTCGGCAATCGGCGAGGCAGTGTAAAGTTGACAGGTGCCGCTATCCCGGCCGCAATGCTTTCATTGAGGCGCACGTCGAGGGGCTTCCCATGAGCATCAGGTTGACTGATATGACAGGACAGGACAGTCGCTCAAAGTGAGCGCCTGGAATTGGGCGTGCTGCACTACGCAGTAACCTGCGCGAAGCCGCCCATATTTGAGGTAGAAGTTCTTTGCCTGCTTCGCTATGGAGGCGTCCATCTTGAACGCGACGAGGACCAAGTTCGCAAATTGCATGACTTTCTAAGCGAGGTTATACGACCTACGATTCCGCTTGGCCAACGAATGACGTTTGATTTTTCCATCACGTCTGAACCGGATGATAGTACGTTTTACCGCGATGATCTGGGAAAGAACTACTCCTTGCACCACGATGTGCTTGTAAATATCATCAATTTTCTTGCGACAGCGCACGCCCCGATTCTGGTATCCTGATTTCGAGGTCCGCAACTCCTCTTGGATACGTGCTATGGAGCAAATGAACAGAGTCCGTCCCGCCCATAATGCGAGTCGCTTTCGTTCGCTCGGGCATTTTGTCTTCACCTTCCATGACAGCACGTTCGAGTGTGTCGCAGACGATGTGGTGTTGGCCGCAAAAATTCCAAACGATGAGACCGCCAAAAAACCTCGAGGTCTGATGGCAAGCTATTTGAGCTAAACCGGTCCCCCTGAAATTCCTAGGAACAGAACATTAGGTTGCCCGTCCGTGTACCAGAAATTGCCTGCGCCTAAGGACACGACCAGCGGGCCATTTCTGACCTCCACCAACTTCGAAACCTGCTGGTCCGTTATTGGCCGTCACGGCCGTAGCCGGCGCCAGGGTCCGCTGTCTGAGGGACACCGGCTGCCGGCCGGGACGAGCGGCGGCGTGTTTGACATATCGGCCGTTGATCCAAACCTGCGTCCGATTGTGCATCGCAACCGCCCCGCCACGTCGCCTTTCGTGACGGGTGACTCTTCTGCCAGGTCAGAAAATCGCCAACGGATTGAGCGGCGACCCTGTTCCCTTTTCGATGCGCAGCGGCGCAGCCGAGAAAAGAAATTCGTAACGGTTCAGCCGCCTCGCCTGCTCGACCGCTCGCTCGAAATCGAGATTATCGAAAATGTTTACGCCCATCGCGACCAGCGCCAGCCGATGCAGAGGATTTGGTACTGATGCCGGCAGACCTGTGGGCACGACGTCGTTTGGCCCGTCTCCTCCGATGAAGGAAACGCCCCGTTCTTTCAGGAAATACGCAACGTCGGCGTGATATCCGGCGAACCCGGTTTCCCTTGGCCAAGCGCCGAGAGCGGCGCGCCGCTTCCAGCGTCCGGTATAGAGAAGGATGACGTCGCCTGCTGACACCGTCACGTGCTCCAACTTTTCCAGGGCCTCGAGGTCTTCCCGATGAATCGCCGTTCCCGGCTCCACCCACCCTTGAGCAGTGGCCTTCCCCGGCAGGAGTGTCGCATCGAACAGAATGGCTCGTGTGAAAATACCATCTTTCAATGCGTTGATACTTCCTTTCGGGCAACCACCTGCGGCCGTGATATCTTCCATCGCCACTCCGTTGTAGCCTTTGCCGTCGACCATCATGTGGCAGTCCAAGGAATCGAGATGACTGTGAACGATGCCGTGATATGTACCGGTGTACTGGTATCTATCGGCGGTGCCTGTTGGAGCCACCGGACCCAGGGTACGCTCCAGGATATTGGGTGCATCCGCGGCATGTTCCTGCACGACGTCGTGTGCGAGCGAAACCGGCAGACCTTCTGTGGCTAAAGCCAAGGCCTGTTTCCGCTTCGCAGGCGTGATCAGATTGGAGGCGCCAAGTTCGTCGTCATTTCCCCATCGTCCCCAGTTTGAGAGTTCTTTCATCGCGCGGTGGTAGTCTGCTTCATTTGCGATGGTCGGGCGTGCACTGTTCTGACTTTGCGCCTGCGGGATGGAAGCTGCCACGGCTCCCAACGCGGTCAAGCCAATCACCAGGATTCTCATGTTTCCTCCTCTAAGTGAGCCGGAGCCTGAAACCGGCGTTGCTCGATAAGCGGGTTCCGGTGGCCAAAGGATATCCGGCGTCGAACGATTATGTCATCGAAAGTTGTCTTGGAGAAGAGACGTCCTTGATACGTCATATCGGAATGTGGGGTTCGTCGCAGAGATGCGACGAAAAAC
>JASHYD010000643.1 GCA_030043175.1 Xanthobacteraceae bacterium
CCTTAACGGACCAGGATCGGATCGCGGGTCGTGACATGTTCGAGGCCTTTCCGGACAATCCAGGCGATCCGAAAGCCGACGGCGTGACGAACCTCTCGACGTCGCTGAACGATGTGCTACGCACGCGCCAACCGCACCGGATGCCACGACAGCGCTACGACATACGCGCGCGCACCGGTGGTTGGTTGTTGCGACAGTGGAACCCGATCAACGTTCCGGTGCTCGATCATAACGGCGAAGTTGTCGCCATTATACATCACGTCGAAGACGTAACCGGCCTCGTACCGGGGCTGACCAGGAACCATTAAGCCTCGTCTGCCGCGCCCGCCTCCCTTTCGAGCCGCCGCGCCACTTCCTCGTAGGTCTCAGCGATTTGGCGCATAAGACGTTTGGTTTCGGGATCGCGAAAGGTCTCGGCTCTGGTCAGTGCTTCCTCGGCGCGGTCTCGCAACTCTTGGGCGATCGCGGGTAGCTTAAGATCCGGCATCGCAGGCCTCCGGCAATAAATGGAGGGGACGGCTGGCCCAAGCCAACGGTAACGTTCCATACCTTCGCCTGCCATAGCGCCACCTATATCGGATGCGGCAAGTATCGGCCGCAAGGCAAGTACCTTCAACCGGCCGAAGGTCCCCGGACCTTTGTGTGCCGCCTGCCGAAACCCAGGCGATTGAGACGGCCTCGATCACGTGCGGGGCTCTGCTGCTCGGCTGGGCGGGTCCGGGTTGGCCGTATCGGGCTTCTGAGGATCATACGAACTTAGCTCGATCCTCTTTTCGGAAACTTCGTCCCCACCACAAGCCGTATCAAAACACGCTTCCACCACACCGGCCGCTTTCTAGCAACCGTAGCGTGTCCATCCCACTGCTTAATTCTATCTATGAGGATCATGCCGTCCCCTATGGAGCTTCTTTGTTCTGCCAGTAGCGACACACAACATTGGCACAAGGGAGATCATCATGGGAGTACGCGTCCAGTGTGGAATCGAAGCCGGGGGCGCCAAGCGTTAGTCGCAGACCATCTGCTGTGTTTCCCCTCCCAGAGGGTCAGCCCCGCCCCACCGCCAACCGTACGATCGGCAGAAGGCCGCGATCAGCGACTGTCTTCCTCCCGCCTCTTAAGGCGCCGCAAACGTTCACTCACTTTGCGCGATCGTTTATTTGCCTCCTTGGCACGTTCATCGGTGTGCTCCGCCATGATGCGCGCCTCTTCGGCCAAACCATCCGCCTCCGCGCGGATCGTTTTGATGGTCTTGTCATCGGATTTAATGTTGGGGCTCCCAGGAGGCGGCATGGGCGGCTTTGCCATCAGTCACCATCCTTACTAGCAAGCCGTCGCGCTGCCCTCCGGTTCTCAATCGTCTCGGCATGCTGGCGCTTCGATTCCTCGATCGCGCGACCGCCGTTAGCTATCTCCACGAGTTTCAGCAGCCCAGCATTGGCTTTGCTGATACCATCGAGAGCGACGTCGAGGTTGCGACAGGCCTGCTCATTTAATGCGGCTGACATTGCGACCTCCTTTGATCGACGGGGCGTAACTCAGTGCAGGCCGACCACCTTCGGCTTTCGGTCTGGCTCCGCGCGCCATCCGGATTCTGCAGATCTCGAAAAGCTCTTTCGTCTCGTGGACGAGGTCGTCGAGGTGGTAAGCCGCATAAGCAACGGCTTCGTCGCTTTCCGCGCACTTGGAACACCCCAGCGCGGTTGTGACCAATGGATGACGCGCTCCAGCTCAGACCACGTAGACGACCGGTTTTGTCACCTCTCCCATTAGTGATTTCCACCTGGAGGTTACCGTCAATTGATTTTGCCTCCCTGCCGCAGATTTGTCGGTAATCCACATTACCGTTGGAACTTTGCCGGGAATTTTCCTCTATTGCGGAACTCGCCATTTTGCTCCGCGTCGGCGTATGCTTCTCGCGGTGGCGGCGCCTTATTTCGTATTTCGTCGATGTGCGTGGCTGGGTCATCTCTGCACTGCGCCGCGCCGTGGGCGCGGTACTTTGCGCGTACCTGCGCGATATACGTCGAGAGCAAGAGGATCGCAGTCCGGTCGTCTTTCGGGTAGCGGTCCGCGCGGCCTCGCCCAACGGCAACCGCCAGCGTCGTCACCTTTATCGCCGCCCCCCTCGCCGGTATGCTTACCGCCGTTGCCGTGGCGTCGGGGTTGGGGCCGAGCGAACCAATGAGCAAGGGATTATGGACAAGACGGGACTGACGTTAAGGGTCGATTTGAGCAGCAGGTGCGCGGTCGGGCCGGGCAAAATTCATCTGCTTGAGCAGGTTCATAAATCCGGATCGATCACTCAGGCGGGGCGAGACCTCGGGCTTTCCTACCGTCGCGCCTGGCGGCTGATCAATGACCTGAACAACTCCTTTCGTTTTCCTGTAATCGAAGCCACGACCGGTGGAACCGGCGGCGGCGGCACGCGACTGACGCCGTTCGGGCGAAAGCTGGTCCGGCTGTATCAGACAATTGAAGCGGAAGCGCTGGCGGCCACATGGGAACATCGGCGCAAACTCCGAGCCGAACTGAAATCCGCCAAGCCTGGACTTCGTCATCCCATCAAACGGTCGCTCAGTAATGCGGCGAACCAACGATAACACGCCCGGCTCGAAGCGTAGACATGACATGAAACATCGACTGCTCACACTCGCCGCGATGCTAGGACTGATCGTCCACAGTGCTGCGTTCGCGCGGGACCACACGATCCTTGTGGCATCCACCACTTCGACGGAACAATCGGGTCTTTTTGGTTTCCTGCTGCCGCGTTTCTCCAGCAAGACTGGAATCCAGGTTAAGGTTGTGGCGGTCGGCACCGGACAGGCGCTCGATATTGGCCGACGCGGTGACGCCGATGTGGTGTTCGTCCACGACAGGCCAGCAGAAGAAAAATTCATGGCCGAGGGCTTCGGCGTTAGGCGTTTCGACGTGATGTACAACGATTTTATCGTTGTTGGACCGCTGACCGATCCGGCGCATATCGCCGGCGACAACGACCTCATCGATGCCTTCCGCAAGATCGCGGCGACCAAGGCTCCGTTTATCTCGCGGGGCGACCGTTCGGGGACGAACGAAGCCGAGCTTCGCTACTGGATGGACGCGGGCATTGTCGTCAATGCTGCCCAAGACCGATGGTATCGTGAAATCGGTCAGGGCATGGGAGCGGCGCTCAACGTTGCAGCCTCGATCAACGCCTACCTCCTAGCGGATCGCGGCACTTGGCTATCCTTCCGTAACCGCGGCACGCTTGTGATACTGGTTGAGGGTGATCGCAGACTGTTCAATCAGTATGGGGTCATGCTCGTCAATCCTGCAAAACATCCGAACGTCAAGGTGATCGACGGGCAGACTTTTGTCGATTGGCTGGTCTCGGCGGAAGGGCAAAGCACGATTGCGCAATACAAGATCGACGGCCGGCAACTGTTCTTTCCAGATGCCGAGACGTCCGGGCGGTAAACTGTTCGCTCGGAGGCTTAGCTCCTGGCCCGACCCGCGAGTAGGAAAGCGATCGCGCTCACGCTCACGCTGAGCAGGATGAGGATAAGCCCTAGCCCGAGAGCGAGGGCGAGGTCTCCCCTGCTGGTTTCCAGCGCGATGGTAGTGGTCATGGTGCGGGTATAACCGCGGATATTGCCGCCGACGATGATGATCGCACCAACTTCAGCGATGGCTCGGCCGAACGCAGCGAGAAAGGCTGTCAGGAGCGCGCCACGCCCGATCACGAATAGTTCCAAGATCACACGCATCTTGGATGCGCCGTCGATCCGCAGAAGGTCACCATAGTCCGACCACAGTGTAGTGAGTGCGCGGTGCACCAGTGCGATCACGATCGGTGTGGCGAGAACCGTTTGCGCTATCACCATGGCGGCGGGCGTGAACAGAAGACCCGCGAACCCAAGCGGTCCCGACCGTGTCAGTAGAAGATAGATTGCAAGCCCGACCACAACCGGTGGCAGGCCGAGCAGCGCATTGACAACCACAACGACCGCTTGCCGCCCCCAGAAGCGACTAACCGCCAGCACACCGGCTACGGGCGCGCCAACTACCATCGCGATCAAGCTGGCCGACAGACTGACGCGCAGCGACAGCGCGACGATCCCGACAATCTCTGGATCGAGACCACCAAGCAAAGCAATACCGGTGATAAAGGCTTGGACGAAATCGTGCATCCAGGCATATGTACCGGTTCAAACATAAATGGACCACCGTCCAACGAATTGGCTGAGGCAGGCCGAGCGTCGACAGTGGCGCCCGAATGTCTCCCGGGTCAGTTTCAGACCAAATCGGTGGCTGCACCTAATCATTGCCACACGCATCGCTGGAAAGGATATGAGAATGGCTCTAATACGGAATCCTTCTAATATATAATAGTTCTAATACAGAATGCTTCTAATCCTTAGCGTCACGGCGCGCGATAAGTGGAGACGATGGGCAAGGATTGGGCCGGAGCCCGCCTACGCAGCGCCGGTTTCTGATGCTCTGTCCGAAACCCGGACAAGGAAGATTGATAACAAATTACGCTTTAGATGTCCAAAGTCGGAGAACATCCAGCAAAAACGGTAACGATAGATATTCATAAGGAACATGTTGCTCCAAAAGCGACAGTTCATAGAGATTTGATGCATTCTGTGTCGTAGGAAAAGAAAAAACTCATCCGAGCTTTTTGAGCAACCTAACCTCAAAGGGAACTCCACAGATTTAACACACGTTACGACGAATTAATCCTGCAGTTTCCCATTTTCATGCGATGCAACAGACTTTGCTGCTGTGGGGAGCGGCAATGCCAATTGATTCATTCATGCAACCTGGGGCGTTCGACTCTGAGACGGTTGCGGCGATGACCGAAGCCTTCGATGCTGCGTGCGAAAAGCTAAGCGACACTGATCAGCCTGAAGTGACGCGCGAAGTCATCGCCGGAAGAATTATTGCAGCGGCCAGATTTGGTGAGCGCGATCCGGCTCGCTTGCTGGAGGCGGCCCTCGCAAGGCCGCAAGGCCCCCGAGACTAGCAGTTCGCCACGCAGTTGCCGGTACTGGAACTGGTGTCTGGCGACCGATTAGGCAATGGCGACGGCCCTACCTTTCGGCCGCTTGTTCGAGCTGCTCCGCCAATTCTACGTATTTTACAGCGAGTGCGCGCATCCTCTGCTTGGCATGCGCGTCCTTGAATGTCTCGGCTCGTGTGAGGATTTCCTCGGCCCGCTCTCGACGCTCTTTGGCAAGCGCCAGAAGCTTTTGGTCCGGCATTGGTCATCCTCGTCATCGATGTTTCTCTACCTGCCTGACGAGACCTTCGATTGCCGGAATAATCCAACCGTCAGCTTGCGGAGAAACTTGAGATGCGACGACAAGACGGTAGGGGCGGTTAGTCAGCAGCACGCCCCGATCGATGGCATGAACATTGCCTGTAAAGTGACGCCCATCTCCTTGGGCGTATCCTTCCCTATGACTAGGGCCGCATTGCCAGCGGCCTCCTTTCTTACGGTGAGGAACGTTGCCGCAGCAGTCTGTGCTCAGTCGTCACACTGCTACAACCGCTTCATAATCTCCGGCCTGCGCAATATTTCTCGTGCGCCCCGGCCTCTTTTACACGCCCTCAGCACGTAGGGGGCCGGGTTTAAACCGCCAGCTCCAAGGGCGCGTCGGCGCCCGAGCCGCGGTACCGAGCGTCCGCCGCCGACAGACCTGGCCGCCATC
>JASHYD010000644.1 GCA_030043175.1 Xanthobacteraceae bacterium
ATTCCGACCATCGCGGTTCCTGTCGTGCTGCTCGGCACCTGCAGCGTCCTGTCCGTGCTCGGGTACTCGATCAACAGCCTGACCATGTTCGGCATGGTGCTCGCGATCGGTCTGCTCGTCGACGACGCGATCGTCGTCGTCGAGAACGTCGAACGGGTAATGCACGAGGATCGCCTGTCACCGCGAGAGGCGACGCGGAAGTCGATGGACGAGATTTCCGGCGCCCTGGTCGGCATTGCTCTCGTTCTGTCCGCGGTGTTCCTGCCGATGGCGCTGTTCGGCGGCTCTACCGGCGTCATCTACCGGCAGTTCTCCGTGACCATCGTGTCGTCGATGGTGCTGTCCGTGCTGGTGGCGCTGGTCTTTACGCCGGCGCTCTGCGCGACCATTCTCAAGCCCTCGAATCCGCGCGAGCGGCGTGGCTTCCTTGGCTGGTTCAACCGCGGCTTCGACAGCGGCAACCGCAGATATGTCAGCGTCGTCAAGCGCGCAATCGCGCATCCCGTTCTGTCGATGTCGATCTTCATCGCGGTCACAGCCGCCCTGGCCTTGGTCTTCGTGCGCATCCCCGGGGGGTTCCTGCCTGATGAGGACCAGGGCGTGATGTTCGTGCAGGTGACGGCGCCGCCCGGCGCAACCAGCATCCGCACCCAGCAGGTGCTTGACGACGTGTACGATTATTTCCGCACCGAGGAAGCCAATAACGTCGAGGGCGTGTTTGAGGTCAACGGGTTCAGCTTCGGCGGGCGCGGCCAGAACACCGGCCTGATCTTCATCAAGCTGAAGGACTGGGACGTACGACCCGGCCCGCAGAACAAGGTTCAGGCGATTACGGGCCGGGCGATGGCGCGGTTCGCACGGATCAAGGACGCCCTGGTGTTTGCATTTGCGCCGCCGGCCGTTCTTGAGCTCGGCAACGCGACGGGTTTCGACTTCGAACTGGAGGACCGGGCCAATCTCGGCCATGACAGACTGATGGCGGCGCGCAACCAGATACTGGGGGCGGCAGCGAAGGACAAGCGCCTGTCCGCCGTGCGCCCCAATGGCATCGACGACGAGCCCCAGTATACGATCGTTATTGACCGCGAGAAGGCGAACGCGCAAAGCGTGAGCATCGCCGATATCAACACGACGATGTCGGTGGCGTGGGGCTCGGCCTATGTCAACGACTTTATCGATCGCGGCCGGGTGAAACGCGTCTTCATGCAGGGCGAAAACAACTCCCGCATGCTGCCCGATAACCTCGACAACTGGTATGTGCGCAACAGCCTCGGCCAGATGGTCAAGTTCTCCTCCTTCGCGACCGGGCGCTGGACCTATGGTTCGCCCAAGCTGGAGCGCTATAACGGCGTTTCTTCGATCGAGATCCTGGGGTCTCCGGCGTCGGGCCAGAGCACCGGCGCTGCGATGGCGGCGATGCGGGACATCGCGAGCCAGCTGCCAGCGGGCTTCGGCTTTGAGTGGACCGGGATGTCCTATGAAGAGGAGAAATCCGGCTCACAGACCGGCCTCCTCTATACGGGGTCCCTGATCGTCGTCTTTCTCTGTCTCGCAGCGCTCTACGAAAGCTGGTCGATCCCGGTTGCGGTGCTGCTCGTCGTGCCACTCGGCATCATCGGCGCCGTGCTCGCGACCTGGCTGCGCGGTCTTAGCAACGACGTCTACTTCCAGGTCGGGCTGCTGACGACGATCGGCCTTTCGGCTAAGAACGCGATCCTGATCGTCGAGTTTGCCAAGGCGAATTTCGAGCAGGGGATGCCGCTGGCGCAGGCGGCGGCGGTCGCCGCGCGCGAAAGGTTGCGGCCGATCCTGATGACATCGCTCGCCTTCGTCCTCGGCGTCCTGCCGCTCGCGGTCTCAACCGGCGCCGGTTCTGGCGGCCAGAACGCGATCGGCACTGGCGTTGTCGGCGGCATGCTGTCGGCAACTGTTCTCGCCATCTTCCTGGTGCCGGTGTTCTTCGTCCTCATCCTGCGCGCTTTCAGGACGAAACGCCGAACTGATGAAGAGGGAGCGAAGATCGGCGAATATCAGCCCGTCGCGGGAGAATGACATGGCAGGGCCCTCCTTTGTAACTTATTTTGGTAGCCTGCTGATGTGGCTGCGGACGGTGACGGACACGAGAGCGAAGCAAACGCGCTCCTGTTCCAGTCTCACTTTTTCGCCAATGCGATCATAAACGAGATCGTCGAAGAGCACCTGCTCGTCGGGATCGAGGCGGGAAAGCGCGGCACGGCATGGCGTCTCCTCGCGCCCCCACAGCGAACGATGCGCCATCAGCGTCTCGCGATTCATCAACAAGGAGCGCGCGTTGGGAAACACGCCTCGCAAACGGTCGAGCATGGCAAAACCGTGGGTGTCGATATCGCCCCAGTATGAGATCTGCGCTCGCCCGATCCATGAAGCGGTTTGCAAGAGCTCGACCCCATAACCCAAGCCGAAAACCACGATGGCTTGGGGAAAGTTCGGAAACGCCAAGCCGTTGACCTCGTTTTCGGTGATAAAGACATCTCGTGCCGCGATGTTGAGAGCCGCAAAATCGCTGACGGGAATTGCGAGGTCGGTCAGACCGGCGATGGCAATGCGGCTGTCGAGCACCCGAAACCGCACAAGCGGCAACTTGCTCCGCAAGCCGTATCGTTGCTCGAACGTTTGCGCCGCGGCCCCGGCTGGCTGATCATCGTGCGGTTCCAAGACCTTGTCGAGCAGTTCGCACAGCAACGCCTTTCGAGATTCGATAAATTTCGTATCGACACCGGGTATATCAACCTGGCGCAAATAGAGATTTGAACGGGGGTGACTGCGAAACCAGGCGAGCACATCGAGGACTCGCGGCCAGTCCTGCGCGTGATCGATGAGTACGAACGGCCGGCGCGAAACCCATTGGGCAAGTGCCGGAAATTTTTCGATCGTGACTTGCGCCAGCTCTTTGAACTGGCGCCCTTCCCTTTCCTTGCCTATCAGCCGCAGTGCATCGGATTGAGTCGGAATCGATATTCGATTGGGTATCCTGTTGCGGCCCAGCTGGCGATGATTGATGTCGGCCCATTCGATCTCGTAGCCGAATCCCTTGCTGGCGCGGCTGTTTTCCTCCAGCTCGCGAATCCATGCGCGCACCGCCTCGAACGACTGCCCCATCGCCTTTGCGTCCGGCCGGCGCAGCGAAAGCCTCAGCGGAAACAGTGTCTCGCCGGTCATTCCGGAGCCGAGGATTTTACCGTGCTCCCATGAGCGCAGCACCTGATGGCGCAGATCTGCAGACGTGGTCCAGGACATGCGATTATCCAACAATCGAGTTGCAAACTCTTAGAGCTCGTCCTGAGTTGACCGGCGGCAGGCCGACCCGCTGCCGGACGAAAGAAGGATGGCCGCGGGCACGATCTCGCCTTTGGCTGTCCTTGAAGGCACCCGCATCCTTCGCCAATCGAAGAGCGAGGCTCAGGACCAGGCCGAATGGATGCGATCGGCATCAGCCATTTGCCGTCAAGAAGCCCGCGACAGTCGCTCCGCGCGATATTCCTCGATCGTGAGGTTACGCAGCATGGACCGGCTGCCTTCATCGTTATGCACAAATCCTACCGCTGCGACGAAGGGTTCGATGACGTGAATTTTCTGCAACGGAGTGACGATGAGCAACTGCAGACTAAGCCGCCTGAACAGCTCCAGTCCGTAACGCGCCGATTCATCTGAGCCGCGCCCGAATGCCTCGTCTATCAGCACGAAGCGGAACGACCGTGACCGCGTCTCCCCCCATTCCAGGCCGAATTGATAGGCAAGGCTCGCGGCCAACACCGTATAAGCCAGCTTCTCCTTCTGGCCGCCGGACTTTCCGCCGGAGTCAGTGTACTCGAGAGTGACTAGTTCTCAACCATTCCGAGGTCGGCAACCCATCGCTCGGTGAGCCTCTCGAGTTCCTCCATCTGGGAGTCAGAGCAACCCTCTGGCACGTAGAGGGATCGAATCCAGAAGACCAGAAATTCGGTGATCTGGTCCTTGGGAAATTCCGGATACTGCTTGTTGATGCGC
>JASHYD010000645.1 GCA_030043175.1 Xanthobacteraceae bacterium
TCGGTGTCTTCCACGTTGACTGGAGTCTCGATGATGCGGTCCCCGATCGGCTCCATGCCGGCCTCGGCGCCCGATACCGGCAAGAATACCCCACCGGCGGGCCTCGTCTTCGGCACAGTCTCGCTCTCCACGACTTTGATCCACGGCGTCGCGGGGATCGCCGAGAAGTATTTGGCAACGACTTTGATGTCGTCGTCTGTCAACGACTTTGCGAATCCCGCCATCAGGCCGGTGTTGCCCTTTCGGGGATCCGAGGTCTTTCTGGCACCGGTTTTGAAGTCGGTCAGCTGCTGCACGATGTATTCATAGCTAAGGCCTGTCACGTTGGCATTCTCCGGACGACCTTTGCCGTTCGGGTAGTGGCACAAGCCGCAGGCATAGACTTGCGGGTTCGCCGACTGGCGCCCGTGGGCGACGATATCTGGCATTGGCGGATGGTCCTCCGGATACCAGTCGGCAGGCCCATACCGGTTAGCGATCTGCGCACGGGTAAACGTCGCGTTCGACCCCGGCAGGGTGTGCTGAACGGTGTTGTCGAGCGGGGCCGGGGCGGCGGCGGGAGCGGGCGGCGGCATCGGGTTCGGCGGCGGCGTCGCAAAGCCGTAGGCCCATGGTGGCGGCACGTCGGCAGCCTGGACGGCCGTGGCGATGCCCGCCACCGTTACGAACGTCAATGCCGTGGCAGCTAACAACAACTTCCTCATCGCTTCCCCCTTTCCTGTTATGCTTCCGGATCCGATCCCGTCGGGATCCATTTGCAAAAAACGTAAGTTATCAGTTCAGGGGCTGGTTTGGAAGGCGCTGCCCGATCGGGCACCGCCTTATCTGTGCTCACGCTTCGAGCGGGATCACATCGACCGCCGTGGTCAGATGCTGCCGGCCGGAGGCCAACACCACGCCATCGATCGGCGCCACGTCGGCGTAATCGCGGCCGATCGCCAGGACGACATGATCCTCGCTTGCGATCAGCGCATTCGTCGGGTCGAGGCCCTGCCAGCCGCTGCCGCACCACAGCATGACCCAGGCATGCATGGCGTCAGCGCCGGCGAGGCGCGCTGTGCCCGGCCGCGGCACGGTGCGCAGAAATCCGCTCACATAGCCGGCCGGCAGGCCGAGGCCGCGAAGGCCGGCGATCATGATGTGTGCGAAGTCCTGACATACGCCGCGGTGCAGCGCGAACGCCGTGGACGGCGTCGTCGATACTGTGGTGACGCCCGGCTCGTAAGTGAAGTCGCGCTTAATCCGCTGCATCAATTCCATCGCGCCGGCGAACACCGGACGGCCGGGCGGGAAGCTCTCTCGCGCGTAATCGCGGATTTGCGGATCGAGCGACACCAGCCGGCTCGGATGAATGAAGTGGACCGCGGAGGCCGGGCCAATGTCCTCGCTCGCATAGGTTTCGTCGCGCACCGTCTCCCAGGACGGCGATGTGTCGGGGTCAACCGGCGCAACGGCTGCGACGCTGATGCGCGCTGCGAGACTCACGGTCAGGGTCTCATGGGGCTCTTCCAACTCGGCTACGGTTCGCCAGTTGTGGAAAAAATCGGTGGTTTCGGATCGCCTCACCGGAGCCGGATCGATGTCCAGCACGGCCGCAATGACACGTTGCCGATCCCGCGCCACCGGCAGCAGACGCAGCACGTGGCGCGCCCGGGTGACGGCGGTCTCGTAGACGTAGGTCGTGGTCTGGCGAATATCGTAGATCATATAAGGTCGTTTTATCTGTGTTTGTCGGCGGCATCGAAGCACCGCCTGGCATCCTCAATGACGGCCCGGTTGGTGCAGACCCACAGGGCTAATGTGTTCACCGGCTCAAGCAGCGATCGCCCAACTTTCGTCAGCTCGTAATCAACACGCGGCGGAATGGTCGGCATCACGGTGCGGGTGACGAGCCCATCCCGTTCGAGGCCGCGCAGCGTCAATGTCAGCATCCGTTGCGAGATACTGCCAAGCGCGCGGCGAATTTCGGTGAAGCGCTTCGGACCGTCGCCGAGCACTCCGACCACCAGCACCGTCCATTTGTCGCCGACCCGCGCCAATATTTTGCTCATGGCCCTGCAATCCTCGGCCACACGCAGGTTACTCGGTATCAGCGCTGTGCTTTCTTGCGGGTTCCCCGCGGTCATCTATTTAGCCTCGGTATCGAATCTTAACCAAGGTAGGCCCGCCATGGCAATGTTCAAGGTCGGGGTCATCGTTGGCAGCAATCGCCGCGAATCCGTCAATCGCAGGCTCGCGCAGGCGCCTCGCTAAGCTCGGCGCCGACAGATTCGCCTTATAGTTTTGTCCAAATCGATGACCTGGCGCTCTACAATCCGGATCTGGAAGCCGACCTGCCGAAGAACGTCGCCCGCTTCAAGTTGGAGATTGCGGCGGCGGAGGGCTTGTTCTGACGCCGGAGGCATAGCCGCTCAATCCAGAGCTTCATGAAGAATGCGATCGACCGGGGCGCGCGCAAGCCGGCGGCCATCACCGGCGCCTCGCCCGGGCGCACTCGGCGCAGCTGTTGCGCAGCAACATCTGCGGCAGGTTCTTGGCAGCTTGGGCATGCTCGTCATGGGCGGGGAGGCCTATGTCTTCAAGCCTCGCCTCATTGACGCAGACGATGCGATCACCGATGACGGCACGCGCAAGTTCTTGCACAGCTTTGTCGACCCGTCCGGTCACACGTCCACCGGTTTGCTGATCCGCAGCGGGCGGCGGCTTGACCGGGCGAGGCACGCAGCCAGGCTCGAAGCCAGCGATGCCCCGGATTGCGCACTGCAAAATCCGGGATTGCCGGCCCAATACCGCAATGCCGCACCCCCGTTTCGCCGGCACGCAAGGAGGACTACAAGCTGAGTGAGACAACGCATGACTGTGATGTGACCGCATGGCCGCCGCCCCGCTCATCGAACTTATCAACGTCAGCAAATCCTTTGACGGTGAACGCAGTCATGCGCTGCGCGACGTATCGCTCCATATCGACAGCGGCGGCTTCGTCGCCGTCGTGGGAACGTCCGGGTCGGGCAAGACGACGGCGCTCAAGATGATCAACCGGCTCCTCGAGCCGGACCGCGGCGAGGTCCTCTTCGAGGGCGAAGCGGTCAAGAGCTTCGATGCTCCGACGCTGCGGCGGCGGATCGGCTATGTGTTCCAGGGCGTCGGCTTGTTTCCGCATATGACCGTCGGAGAGAATATCGCCATCACGCCGCACCTGCTTCGATGGTCGAGATCTGACATTGAGGCGCGGGTCGCGGAGCTGCTCGACCTCGTGGAATTGCCCGCGGCTTTGCGGCGCGATTTCCCCATGCCCTTTCGGGCGGTCAACGCCAGCGCGCTGGTGTCGCGCGGGCGATCGCCGCCCGCCCGCGCGTTATGCTGATGGATGAGCCGTTCGGAGCGCTCGATCCGGTCACCCGCGACACGCTCGCAACCGCTTACCGCGCGCTGCATGACAGGCTCGCTATGACCACGATCATGGTCACCCACGACGTGCAGGAGGCGGTGCTTTTCGCCGACCGCATCATCGTCATGGGCGCCGGGCGCATCATGGCGGATGATTCGCCGGGAGCGCTGTTATCCGGACATGCGAGCGCCGAGGTTTCGGCCTTGATGGCGATGCCGCGGCGGCAGGCAGAGCGCATCCGCACCCTTCTCGAAGCAAACGGCAGCGATAGTCACGCGGCGGTCTGCCATGGATGAACGGTTCACCGACGTACTCTCGCATCTCGCGGATTACGCCACGCAGCACGTGCTGCTGAGTGCGGCCGCGCTTGCGCTCGGGGTGGCGATCAGCCTGCCCCTCGCGGTGCTGGCGTCGCGGCACCGTCGGCTACGCCTTGCGGTCCTGGCGATCGCAAGCCTGGTGCAGACGATCCCGGGGCTCGCCCTGTTGGCGCTGTTCTATCCGCTCCTGCTCGGGCTCTCGACGCTCACCGTGATGCTGTTTGGAACTCCCGTGCCGGCGCTCGGTTTTCTGCCCTCGGTGCTGGCGCTCACCATCTATTCGATGCTGCCGATTTTGCGAAACGGCGTGACCGGCTTGCTCGGGGTCGACGCCGCCTACCTTGAGGCGGCCGACGGGGTCGGGATGACGAGCCGCCAGAAGCTCGTGCGGGTCGAGCTTCCTCTCGCGGCGCCGGTCATCATGGCCGGCATCCGCACGGCTGCGGTGTGGACCATCGGCATGGCGACGCTCTCCACCACGGTCGGCCAGACCAGCCTCGGCAATTTCATTTTTTCCGGTCTGCAGACCGAGAATTGGATCTCAGTGCTGATCGGCTGCGGCGCCGTGGTGGCGCTGGCGCTGGTTGTTGACGGGACGCTCGGCCTGATCGAGGCGGCTGCAGTCGGCCGACGCCTGGCCCCGATGGCCGCAGGGCTTGCGGTGCTCACCATCGGCATTGCGGCGGCGGCAATGCCGATCGGCGCCTCACATGGTCGCGGCTATGTGATCGGCGCTAAAAATTTCTCCGAGCAGTTCATCCTTGCGGAGCTGATGTCGGAGCGGCTGGAGACGGCGGGCTACCACGTAGAGCGCAAGCAGGGGCTCGGCTCAGCCATAATCTTCCGTGCCTTGGCGAGCGGCGACATCGACGCCTATGTGGACTATTCAGGCACGTTGTGGACGAACGTGCTGGGGCGCAGCGATCCTATGTCTCGCCAGGCGATGCTTGATGCGCTCACGGCTGCGCTGCAGGAGCGGTATGGGGTAACGGTTCTGGGTGCGCTCGGCTTTGAGAACGCTTACGCGCTGGCGATGCGGCCCGCTCGCGCACGCGAGTCAAAGATTAGCACCATCGCGGAACTTGCGCCGCTGTCACCGAATCTTAAGCTCGGCAGCGACCTCGAATTTCTCGGCCGGCCCGAATGGGCAGCTTTGAAACGGGCCTATGGCCTGAGTTTTGCGGAGGAGAAATCGTACAATCCGACCTTCATGTATCGCGCCATTGCGGAGGGCAGTGTCGACGTGATTTCGGCGTTTTCAAGCGACGGGCGGATCGCAGCGGACAATCTGGTGGTTCTGCCCGACGTCAAGGGCGCCATTCCGTCCTACGACGCCGTGATTCTGATCTCGCCGCGCCGCCGCAATGATGAATCGCTGCGCGCAGCCCTCACCCCGCTGATCGGGGCGATCCCGGTCGAGCGCATGCGGCAGGCCAACTACATGCTCGATCGCGATACCGGCAAAGCGACCGTGCGAGAAGCAGCGAAGTTTCTGGCGGCGGGTGCCGGGCTGTCGACCCGCTGAAAATGAAGCGAGACGACCTATTTGAGGCCCGCAGGTGAGCCTGCTCGCAGTTTGGGAAACGAGTCCGCGAGGCGATGTTGCATTGCAGCTTAAACCCGACTCACGGATTTAGCATACGATATCCGACCCGCCTCGCGACCGGCGCGCGCACATGGGCGCGTCTCGAATGCGGCCTCACGTGAGATCTTCATCCCTCGAGAGCCTTTAGGGGCGGTTGCGCTAACAGGAGGCCTTCGGGATGAGGTCGATACCTTGACGCCTTATCCCCTAGACCATGTTTGCGCTAGCCCGGGCGGACGAACTGCAACCCCAGTCAAATCCATCGGAATTGATTGTGAGAACACACAACGGCGCAAATTATATGCTTTGACACTGCAAACTCACTGCAGGCGGCTGACAACCCTTCTGATTCCTACTGACGGTGCGCCGGATCAGGCGAAGGCGTCATCAATATGTCGTTTGCCGAAAGCGATGCAGACGGTGGGCGATGTTCCACGTTTAGACCCACTGCTGTGCGCCGCTATGCCTGAGCACGTCACCATAGAACCGGCCCTCACGGTTGTGGTGAGGTAGGGTGAAACGCATCCCAGGGAAGGTCCTCTCCCATTCACTGGACTTGTACTCGACGCGTTGCATGACGCGTGGCCGTGAATGAGCGTCTGATTGCCGGTCGCGAAGGGCACGGTCGCCGCCATCCTTGGCGACGCCGCCCTTGGCCCCGGTTCCTCGTCAACATCCCTTCTTCTTCGTCAGTTCGATCGCTTCCTCGTCGGTTGCAGCCGATACGACCGTGTTCACCTCGTCACCGCTCTCGTCGATGATGCAACTGACGCGGTAGTCGAACTTGCCGGGCTCCTTGGCGGACGGGGTCTTCGTCTGGATGGTGCACGACGAGCACATCGCGTGGGCGGGCGATGCCGCAACACTTGCCGCGATGGCAAGCAGGATGGCGGGGAGGGGGTATTTCATGATCCAAAGCTTCCCTGTCGAGACGGGCTGCGTCATGGCTTTTGGTAATTCGGGTCCATCAGCTCAAAGCGTGTCCAGCTCTCGAATTGGCCGCTGGTGGGCTCGCCGGTGGCCGGATCGACTTCGCTCTGCCCGGGCTTGCGCAGGAAGTGCGTTTCGAGAAAAAGGCTACGTTGAGCCGTTCGCTTCTCGCAGCGCTGCTTGATGAACACACCGCCGCCGACCGGGGTCTCTCCGGGAGCCGGCGGGAGGTCGGTGCAGGTCCAGCCGTCGGGATCGTAGCGGTTGATGACGGCGAGGCGCAGCATGTGGGCCATGCGCCGCTCCGTGATCGAGGCGCGCGGATCGCTGACCATGCGGATCCCCCGCAGCACGCCGTCCTTGTCGAACAGCACCGAGAGGATCACCGGATGACCGGCTACGCGAGTGCCGACACGGCCTTGCGCGTACAACGGATCGTCAATGGCGCGGCCAATATATTCCTGCTCGTCGTCGAAGCGGGCGTTGACTTCATAGAGGCCGCTCGGCTCGGGCCGGCATTTACGAAACTCGCTCCACTCGTCGATCGGCTGCCGCGGCGGCCCGCCATTGCTGCCGCAGGCAAGGTCACCGAAGGTGACGGTCGACATCTCCTCGGCCTTCAGCCCGAGCTTGAGCCCGTGGATCTCGCCGGGATCGCGGCGCGGCTGGGCGTTGGCCGTCGCGGTGACAAAGAGCGCAGCCAGCACGACGAGCACGGCGCCGCAGGGTTGGCAAACGCGCGTGCCTCGTTCCTTTGCCCGCGGGTCCGTCCGCATGACGGCGTGGCTGAAATCGCCGGCGACGCCTGCGCCAGACGGCGGATGGGTCATTTCTTCATGGGATCGCACTGTTTGGTATCCTTGCCCCAGAAATCGACGCAATCTTCGTAGGTGGCGGGACCTTTGCCGACGTCCTTGGCGAACAGATATTTCACCACCGCCTCGATTTCGCGGTTTGACAGGAAATCATTGCCGGCCGGCGGCATGTCCTTACCCATCTCGTCGCGCGTGTAGCCGTAGCAGCGCTTATCCGTATAGGCGAAGCGGTCATGGTACGGCATGCCGGTCCCCGGCCGGCCGCATTTCACCACTTCGGTCAGCTGCTCGGGGGTGAGCTGGGTGACGCGCAGCGACAGTGCATTGCCGCCATATCCCTGGTCGCCGGAGGCATCCCATTTGTGGCAGTATTGGCACACCGCCTTGCTCTTGAAGATCTCCTTGCCGAATTCGATCAAGCGCACCTCTTCGGCGCTGGACTGCGCTTGTGCCTTGGCGTTGACGGGCATCAGCACCGCAAGAGACGCAGCGATTGCAGCCATCCCGGCGGGCCGCCAGAGTTCCGGTACAACTTTCATTTCAGACGCTCTTTCTTCCAAATCGACTTCATTGAGGGGCTCTCACAGGCTGAACACGAACAGCATGGACGCGGTCGACGTGTTTTTCAGCTCTGGCGAGAACGGAAAGACGTTCGCGGATTGCCGCGAGCCGACCAGCACTGCGAGGTATTGTTTGCCGTTCACCGCATAGGTGATCGGCGGCGCATTGATGCCGGTGCCGGTGTTGAAGCTCCACAGCTCTTTCAGGGTCTTGGCATCGTGGGCCGAGAAGGTGCCGTCCACACTGCCGATGAATACGAGATTGCCGGCGGTTGCGAGCGCGCCCGAATAGTTCGGATAAGTAAGCTTGAGGTCCGCTCTGAGTTCACCCGTCGTCGGATCGACCGCCTTGAGGCTGCCGTAGAGCCGCTCCCGGAACACGGGTGCGCCGCCGCTGAACCGCTCTCGTGGCTTGACGGCGCCGCCCTGATCGACAAAGTCCTTTTGCTCGACGGTTTCAATGTAATTGCAGCCTTCGATGGATGGAATGTAGAGGAGGCCAAGTTCCGGATTATA
>JASHYD010000646.1 GCA_030043175.1 Xanthobacteraceae bacterium
AGCGCGAGCGGCTGATCTCCTTCAACGCCGCTACTTCCACGTCGTTCACCGCCAATTCAATCGGTCGCCGCCATCCCGCCATGACTTTTTATCCATGCTGCCGAATCAACCGTCAGCTTACATGGCATGGCGAAAAACTGAATCCTCGCGCATCGCGAGTATAGGATCAGTGTCAGGGAATCGATGTACTAGCTGGCTCGCTCAAGGACCGCGCATTTGGACCTGATCACGGCCATCAGATCGTTCCACGAGTTGACGAACGACTTGGCGCCTTCGTCTTGGAGCTGGACCGACAGCGATTGCACGTCGATATTCGCTCCGGCGAATCGTGCCAGTATCTCTTCGCAGTCGCCGCCGTCTGCGGGCATTGGCGCCCCAACAACGCCGTGACCGGCGAACGCGTTCAGGGTGTCCCCCGGTATCGTGTTGACCGTGAATGGCGCGGCCAGGGCCCCGACGTAGAGAACGTCCGAAGCCTTTGGATCCTTGGTACCGGTGCTGGCCCACAGCAGGCGTTGCGGACGCGCCCCCGCGTTGTAGGCCCGCATCCATCGCGGCGAACTCAGCAAGCCGAGATAGGCCTGGTAGGCCCGCCTGGCGACAGCAATTCCGAGCTGGTTGTTGAGCGCCTCGGGGGCCTTGCCGGCTACGGCGACGTCCCATCGACTGACGAAAATGGATGCCACCGACCGCACGTCGGGCTTCAATCCTTGATCGATGCGGCGTTCAATTCCGCGTATGAACGCGTCCCCGGCCGCAAGGTATTGGTCATCGGAGAACAGCAGAGTGACGTTAACAGGTATGCCGGCGAAGATCGCTTCCTCGATCGCGGGCAGCCCTTCCTTAGTGCCGGGTATCTTGATCATGAGATTCGGTCGTTGTGCGAGTGCGTGTAGGTTCGTGGCCTGGGCAACCGTCGATTTGGTGTCGTGCGCCAACAACGGCGTGACTTCAAGTGAAACCCAACCGTCGACGCCGCACGTTTGGTCGTAGATCGGACGGAACAGATCCGCGGCCTCCGTGAGATCCTCCAGCGCCAGCTCGAAGGAGAGCTTCTCGCCCGACTTGCCTTGCGCCAGTTTGTGTTTGATTGCGTCATCGTAGTCCTTGCTGTTCTTAATCGCGTGATCGAAGATCGTCGGGTTGGATGTCAACCCGGTGACCGCCAGCTGGTCTACGTAGCGACGGAGCACGCCCGTCCTCAACAAATTGCGCGTGATATTATCGAGCCAAAGACTTTGGCCGAGATTGTGAAGTGTTTGAGTCGCGTTCACGGCGCTACCTCGAGTGTATGGCGCGACTAGCGACTATATGAGGACGAAGCGGCCTACGAGGATACCGGCCTATCGTCACCCACTCGGTCCATCGCCTGCGAGTAGCCAGTTGACGGCCCATTGCAGCGTTCGACGACCGCCAGATAGATATCAAATACGCCAACCGCCACTCGGTTCAATAGATTCCAGGCGCAGCTCCCTCGGCATTATCAGGTAGGGGATTGCGATAAGGTGCGAGATAGCGGTGGACCGACCGCTCGCGCTAGCAGCGCAGGCGCTTGAGGCGCGGAATCACATCGCGCCAACCCTGAACTTGACGACCTTGGACGCAATGTCGCAGCGCTCGACCAGATTGGGGTCTCCTTTGACCACCTGGTTGACCCGTTCCTTCCCGCCTGGCTGCCCGACCTTACGGTGCGTGATCCTCACATCGGCAAGCACAAAGTTGACATCCGCTTCTGGCGTGAAGGCGAGGAAACGGGCGTAAAGCTTGTTGCGTGGTGCACCGGGAAGGAATCCCAATAAAGCCGGGTGAGCATGCGCGACCGAAGTTGATTTCACACGAATGGATGAGGGATAGCGCCGCAAGCAACGGAAGCACGAGTGCAGAAGAGGCGAGGAATATCGCCTGATAAGACAGAGAATAGCCGACAGCCCCCATCACCGCTGTGGTGATCAGGACTCCTGCCGAGGCGAAGCGTTGATTGCGTCCGAGCCGCTCCGCCAAAGCCGAGTGACCGACTAGACCTAGGCTGACCGCCGCGATAGCCGGCCCTAACAGCCCTGCGGTCGCCCTTGTAGCACCAGGGCAGCAAAGACCACCGGCGGCTTGGCCTCAGTGCGATCACGAACGCGCTACCGCAACCACAATCCCCCAAGTGCGCTCAGAAGCCGCTTAGATCGCGTGATGTCGGGCAGCTCGTCACCGGGGAGCTGGCTCAACCGTCCCGCAAGGCCGCCGATACTGAGGGCGAAGCCGATGTTCTCTTGAGTCCATTTCTCATCAGTCAAAAGAACTGCGTCAAACGGCCCGAACCCCGATTGCGTTCCCGCGAGAAAGAAATTGGTCCCATCGAGCCCGTTCAGACTCGCACTGAAAGGAGAAGGAGATGCGTCGATCACGTCGGGTGATGCGATGACCGCCATACGTAGTGAACCTCGCCACCTGTTGCAGCGTTCCTCAGTGCAAGACTTGAACGATCTAGAACGCAACCCGCCGCATGTTGTCCATCTGGAGTTTCGGCCATGCCTCGGGGCCAGAGCCCGCCAGGAGGCTGAAAATACTCACCGCATGAGGACTACGTTGTGACCAGCTTTGAGGACCGAAAGCGCGCCGCTTCAGCGCGGGCCGTCGAATTCGTGAAACCGGGGATGCGGATTGGCCTCGGCACTGGGTCG
>JASHYD010000647.1 GCA_030043175.1 Xanthobacteraceae bacterium
CCGGCCCTGCCGCGGGGAACGGAACCACCAGGGTGACAGGGTGCGTTGGAAATGTTTGTGCCGCCGCGTTGCGCGACACCGCCGGGAAAATCGCGGCCACTGCACTCGCCCGCAGAAGTCGACGACGTGAAAGAATCATACTGGTCCCTCGCGAGCATCCGCCCAGGGTTTAGATCGATGAGCGCAATTATTCCGGCTTGATGCCCTTCTCGTCGATGAACTTAGTCCAGTGCCTGATCTCGCTTTCGAGCTTGGTCCGCAGCACCGCACCGGGAGCGAAATCCGAGGTCGCCAGCTGCTCGGGCACATGAGCAGCGGCCATCACCTTACGTGGCAACACTTTCGAGCTTCGCGTTGACAGCATCGGGCGCGCCTTTGGGACCGAACAGGGCGAACCAGAACCGCAAATCCGCACCGAGCCTTTGCACCCCATCTCCTTGCATGGTCGGGACTCCCGGCATTGCCGGTGACGGTCTGAGGCTCGTCACCGCCGGGGCTTTGAGCTCGCCCGACTCGGCCAGGCCTTTTGTCGGCTGAACCGACATCATCGGAATGTTCCGCGACGCCTTGGCCGTCGCCCTTGTCGAAGAACGATCCGTAGCACAAGGTCGGCATCCTCTACCAGAACGACGATTCCGGCAAGGACCACGTCACGGGTTTAAGGATGGCGTGCGCGGCAAGATGGCGATCGTTACAGAACTTCGTGTCGTGATCGGATAGTACTTGTCCATGAAGGCCACCCACTCTTGCCACCCACTCTTTATATGCCGCGTTGACTGGGACAGACGCTGGTCCAGGTGCTCAACCGGTGCAGCGACAATCTCACCCGCGGGAACGGCATGAAGTAGCCCGGCAAATGTGAAAGATTTGGAGGTGGGCATGGTGCTGCTGGGCATCACGATCAACACCGCGCCCTGATGACTTTGCGTCGATCAAGCGGTTGCGGATGATTCGCTTCAGCAGCGAGAGCTGGGAACTGTTCGGGCCCATCATGACCCGCAAGACCGGCGGTTGAGAATTGGCAATCCTGTAGCCGAAACTCAGCCCGCGTGAGACACCTCATCCGGACGCGCCGGCCAAAAAAGGCGTAACACCAACGCTCACGTTGCCGCAGCAGCAGCCTCGAAGATTACGGCAGCGCTGTAATCCCCCGGACTTGCGCGAGCCGCATCGAGTGGAGTCGCAAGCGCGCGCTTGGGTTGCGATGTCCACGCAGCATTGACGCGAACACTGGTGTTCGAACGTGTGTCAGTTGAAAACAGCCGCCGAGGCCTCCTTCAGTTCTTAACCGTGAAGAGATTGCACGTTTCCTCGCGGCGGTTGCGGACTACGGCGCCACCAAAACGTTCAGCATGTAGTATCCGGCGCTCATCAGAGTTCCCAACCAGGCTGCAGCCAGCAGATTTTCGAACATTCGCTGCCGGTACGCCTCTTCACCTGTGATCAACTTCTCATCGGCGCGTTTGGCGGATTTGGCCGCAGACTGGGATCTCGGCGGCACCCGCTGGACCGGGGCCGAGGAGCCTGGCAGCAGAAACGGCATCACGGTCGCGGTGTTGGTCGGATCAGCGCCTCGGGACCTTCCGGCACGCTGGGCTGAAGATAGTCCCGCTTCGGCGAGCGGCTGAAACGCGATGACTGTGGCGCCAGCGTGATGCGGAGCGAGAGTTTTCTGGCCGGGAGTTGGCAGGCTACGGATTAGTTCAGATATCGGCATGACGCATCCTCCTAAATGATTGACCGAACCGTTCGGTCAATAAATAGGATGGAGAGCTATAGAATCAATAGTGGCCGAACCGTTCGGTCAAAAAAATGCAGATCAGCGGCGTCGATGTCATTCAACGAGATTTTGACGATTAATACATAATAAT
The DNA here is from genome assembly GCA_030043175.1 of Xanthobacteraceae bacterium. The sequence goes on from JASHYD010000647.1 coordinate 1,872, forward strand.
ATCAAATAGTTATATAGTTATGTTGAACTCATTAACAAACTTGCAGCTCTGGTTGTTTACAACTCCTCCTAAATCGCAGCTCGGGGGTTGCGACCTCGTTCTGGGAATTTAGTCATCGAAGCGGCTCACACAATCGCTTTAGACATCGGTGCTATCTTCTTCTCGACTTGCCTGATGGCTTCCAGGAGAGCTCGTGCGCGCCCGCGGCCGTCCGCACACGCGGTCATGGGGCGCCTCGCCCGAGACGGCCCGGCAACGACCGCCGATCTGGCGCGCGCCGAAGCAGTCCGGCCGCAATCGATGGGGGCCACCATCGCTGCGCTCGAGGAAAGAGCCTGGTCGAGCGCAAACCACATCCGACCGATGGCCGCCAGGTTAATATCGTGCTCACCGCCAAGGGCGCGGCGTTGCGCAAGAGCAGCTCACCCGGCTCGCCTAAGCCATCGCCGGGCTTGACGACAAGGACCGGAAGACGCTGTTTGCGGCCGGCGAAATCATCAAACGTCTGGTAGAAAAGTGACGGCGAGCAAAGAGTCTGAACGCAGCCGTTCACCCTTTGGTTTCACGTTCATCGCGCCGCTCGCTCTCGGCGTGACGCTCAATCCAATCAATTCCATGCCGTCGACCGCGCTGGTGCCGATCGCGCAGAGCCTCCACGCCAGTATCGCCGACACCGGCTTATTGCCGTGCTTTATCTGACCACGGCACTGGCGCAGCCAAGCCTGGGCCGCTTGGTTGATTTGTTTGGGCCGCGCCGTGTTTATCTCGCGTCGTTCCCGTTGGTCACGGCGACGGGCATCTTCGGCCTATTGGCGTCGTCGCTCGTCGGACTCGTGGCAGTGCGGATACCGCTCGGCGTCGGGACGTCGGGCGCTTATCCGGCGGCGATGCGGATCTTCCGCGAGCGCGCCGCCGCGACGGCGTCCGAACCGCCGCGCTTCGCCATGGGCATTCTGACGCTCGCCGCCCTGTCGACGACAGCCGTCGGCCCGGTGATCGGCGGTGTACTAACCAGCGCCTTCGGCTGGCGATCGATCTTCACGGTCAACGTGCCGCTCGCATTCTTTGCGGTGCTGCTGATCCTCCTGTGGACGCCGCGCGATCGGATGTCAGCAGGCAGCTTCGCCGGGTTGCTGGAACACATCGATCTCGTCGGCATCGCGCTGTTCGCCGTCTTCCTGCTGAGCCCGACGACCTTCCTGACGAGGCTCGAAAGCGGGCCGCTATGGATTGCTTTGGCGGGCGCCGTCGCGTTTGGCGTGGCGTTGGTGGTTCACGCGCGGCGGCGGCGGCAGCAGCCCTTAGCCCTGGTCCATCGAACTGGCTTTATAGCGCTCCACCCGCCAATTCACGGAATACATTCGATCTACCACCGCGTGTACATTTTAATGGCTGGCCGGTACCTGGCAGTCGAGACAAAAACAGGCCCCAGGTATAAGCGATAACAGCGGTGTCCATGGAGCAGCTGCAGCGCAGGGGCTATCCCGCGCGCGACGCCTAGCGAGTTCACGACACCGCCTCGCGAAAGCGCGAAGAGGCCTACTTGTCCCGGTGGCCGGCGTATCGTTCGAGCCGCTGCGCCAATTTCTCGTAGGTCGCCGCGACGCCGCGCATCGTCTGCCGGGTGCGCGGGCTGTACAAGTTCTCGGCTAGCGCCAATGCTTCCTCGGCACGGGCCCGCAAGTTGCGGGCGAGCAACAGGATATCCGCGCTCTCGTGCTGCGTCTTGACAGCCGACCTGACGATCTCTCGAAAATTTAAAAATTCGGATTTCGGCATATTTCGCCCCGCTTCCTATATGCAGGCGGGAGCGCGACCGGTCTCTCAGTCACCGACGCCCACTGGTGCTTGCCGGTGATGGTTGAAGCGTATGTCGAAGCGGGAGAGAGCGCAATCCCCACTGAGCGCTTCGTGCCGTGGCCGCCACAAACGATGCCGCGGGTTGTACGGCTTCAGGCCGGGACGATCGGCGCGCCAGGCACTGAACCAACTGTCAGGCCTTGGTGGTGAGTAACTCGTCATGTCGGTCTCATCGAGGTGCGCGACCGAGCAACGCCCGCCGGTATGTTGCGCTCTGCGTCTCACCGACGAGTCTGGCCTTGCTAATTCCGCAGTGAGATATGCAGCCGAAGGGAACCGGCTCTTGTCGTTGCCGGGCTTTGAGACGATGACGTTTGCGCTGAGGCCCTTGATTCTGGGATCGACATGACCATGCCCCGGCATGCTTGACGTTCAAGGCCGCTCGCGTTCATCTGGCCACCAGCGCGACATACTCAGCTGAAATCGGAAATCTTGTGCGCGCCGGCACAGTTGCCATGCTGAGCCCTTCCGATGCTCCTCACCATCGAAGGGCAATCACGCTCTTTGTTGTGACAGAGGAGATTTGATCATGGTTCGCAAACGGACGCTGGCGCTCGTTACGGCCACCGCTCTCGCCACGGTTGCCATGACCCCCACCTTGGTATCCGCTCGAGGCTTCGGTGGATTTAGTGGCTATCACGGATGGCATGGCGGCGGATATGGCTGGGGCTACGGCCACGGCTGGCATAGCTACGGCTACTATCGGCCGTTCTCTTATCCGATCATTTATTCGGCGCCGCCCCCGCAGCCAATCCCTCCTCCGATGTCGTATTCGGCACGGACCCCGCAGTCGATGCCCTATCCGGTCGATGGTCCGGCACCTACCGGTCCTGGCTGCGGATGCGAAGAAATGCCATCACCGCCACCCGGCCCGCCGATGGGTTCGCGGTGGCGAGGACGGGGAACCTAACACCTGAGATGACGGTGGCATGGGGAGAACAAGCGCCATGCCATCGGCTCTGCCAGAGACCGATCTGCGGTGCCGGGGCGAGCTGCGGCGGTCCCGCGGATAGCTTTCTTGGTCCGGCTCGCCATTCCTAGTAGGCGTGGCGCGCGGCATTCCATGTCGAGTCGCTTGATCTGGATGATCACGTGGCATCGCGATGGATGATCTGGCGCGATTTCGCCGGACATCAAAGACCCTCAAGGGGTGATGCCCGCGAGCCTCGTCACCATGTCCGATCAACTTTGCAAAAACAAACACGTAAAGGACTCTGCCCGGATCGGCGAGGTGATCGCATTTTTCAAAGCGCAACTGCTGGCCTGCCCGATGTCACCTCCTTGAGGAATATCCCCACCACCATGAGGGTACTCTCCAGAAGCGAATGGCTTGCAGCCGCGGCTCGCGCGGTTCAGTCAGCTCCATGCGACAAGGTGGTGAGC
>JASHYD010000648.1 GCA_030043175.1 Xanthobacteraceae bacterium
GCGCCATGTATCGCGCCGCCATGTACACCGGCACGCTGGAGGGCCACGAAGCAACCAAGATCATCGGAACGTGGCTGGAATCGGAGATCGCGGCAGGCGACGGCTCGCAGTAGCTGCAACGTTTGGAGCGGATTTCGATCGCGTTAAATCGCTTAGTCGGCGCCTAAACAAGGTGGCAAAATGCGCATCACCCGCTCTAACATCAGTCCGAAGGGGCTTCTCCGGCCTATTTCTTTCTGCCGTGCCGTTCGCGTCAGCCTCGCCGTCGCGGTCAATCTCGCGGCTGTGGTCGTTCTCTCACCGCCAGCGGCCCAGGCCCGCATTTTTGCCCAGTGGGTCGAGCTCGGGTCGGATGGCACCTCGAGCGTTCGAGCTGTCACCGACGATATCTGCCCGCAGGTGATCTTCGACGGCATCCCGGCTGCAATGACAGTTCGCGCCGAACCGGGACAGAAAATCGAAAACGTCAAGCCGGCGGCGTTTCCGGTGCGCAGCTGCGAGAAGACAGTGCCGCAAGGGGCAGTGGCGGCAACTCTCGATGGGCATGTGCTGCCGCTCGCACGGCCCAACCCCCAGCGCATTCTAGTCTTCGGCGACACCGGCTGCCGGCTTGACCGGAATGTGCTGCAGGACTGCGACGATCCGGCGGCGTGGCCATTTCCAAGAATTGCGGCTGCAGCAGCGAAAGCGAGGCCGGACCTGGTCATCCATGTGGGTGATTACCATTATCGCGAAGCACCGTGTCCGGCAGAGCGCAGTGGGTGCGCTCGTAGCCCGTGGGGATACGGCTTTGATGCCTGGAACGCCGATTTCTTTGAACCGGCAGCGCCACTGCTCGCCGCGGCGCCCTGGATCATGGTGCGCGGCAATCACGAGGACTGTGGGCGCGCCGGCGAGGGCTGGATCCGGTTCCTGGATCGGCTCCCCGTAACGGCGACTTGCCGGGACTTGACCGGAATCTTTGTGGCACGGCTCGGCGATTTGGGGATCGTGGTTGCGGATGGCGCCCGCGCTGACGACCCGAACGGCGATATGGGCCCGCTCGCCAACCTGTTGCGCGGCCAGCTCGCCGAGGTGGCAGCGAAGGTGCCGGCGGAGGCCTGGTTCGTAAGCCACCGGCCCCTCAATTCCATGCGCGGCGCGTCCGGTGGGCTCGCCAACGAAGTCGACAACAAAGTGCAGGAATTGGCGTTCGGAACCATCATGCCGCCCGGCGTGCGGATGACCGTCGCGGGCCACATTCATTTCTTTCAGGCCGTGGATTTCGCCGGCAGCCGCCCGCCCCAGCTTGTGGTCGGTACCGGTGGTGACAATCTCGTCAAGGTGCCGCCGCTCAGCGTGATCGGGGCCGATATCAATGGCCGCAGGGTCGCCAATTCAGTGACCTATTCGGGGTTCGCCTACATGGTGTGGGACCGCTCCGGAAATTCCTGGATCGGGACGCTATTCGACGTGGATGGGAAGGCGCTCAGTCACTGTCGACTGGTCGACCGGTCTCTCAGCTGTGGACCGTGAGAAAGCGCGCGGCGGCAGCCCGTTAAAATCTGCAGCCTGCAGCGAGCGCAGCGAAATCCGGGGACCTCTATGCGGTAGCGCTCCCCCGCCGGCTGTGTCAGGTGGACGACAAAAGCGATCGTCGGCGGACTCGAACAGAATGAGGACTAAGGGTCACAGCGGCATGGCTGTGGCGCACTCCACCGATGCGCCTTTTTCGGTGCCGTCATCGACGGCCAGGTCCCCTATGCCGCGACTGCAAAGCTGGTCGCGCGCCCCCACCCCCGCCTGTTTACGCCGGCTGCAAGGCATCGCTGCCGGCGGATTCTCGATCGGGCACTTGAACCCGGCGGCGGCTGCAAGCATAAGCACCGCGGGGGCGATGTTGAAACTGCAGTCAGTTTCTCGTTCACCCGCGCGACACCCACCATGTACCTCCTCGGAATTCACAACTCGGCGCACGACGCAGCAGCTTGTCTGTTTCGCGATTATCAGCTGTTGGCCGCGGTTTCGCTGGAAAGGCTGACACGCAAGAAGGGTGCGGGCGTTTGCGCCGAACAAGAGTTGCCGATCCCCGCACTCGACGAATGCCTGGATGTTGCGGGCATCGGTCGCGCCGATGTCGACGTGATCTGCGCCACGCGCGATCACTGGGAATATCAGTCCTACGCGTTGCGAGGTCGGCTGCGGCTGAAGCAGAAGGCCTTTCGTCTGCTGCGCCAGAAACGTCTGCCCCGCATGACTTATATGATGCAAAAATTGGGCGTAAACGACGCGCGCGCCATCTTCGATGCGGACTCGTTTCGGGCTCGTTACGGCTTCGACAAAGCCGATATCTATTTTGCCAATCATCATTTCGCGCACGGCATCGCGGCCTACTTTTATTCGCCGTTTGACGATAGCCTGATCTATACGGCCGACGCCTGCGGCGACAATGTCGCCTACAGCGCCCGGGCTGCGAGGCAGAGCGTGTTCAAGGTGTTGTTCGGCTGCGATGCAAACCTGCACGCCACGTTTCCAGCCCACAGCTTGGGGAATCTCTACGGCTTTTTCACCCAGGCGCTGGGCTTCCTGATGGATCGCCACGAGGGGAAACTGACCGGACTCTCAGCGTTCGGCGAGGCAAGAGCGGCCAAAGACATTAAGCGGCACTTTCGCGTTGAAGAAAATGGCGAGATCCGCGCCGATTTTGCGAGCCACGACGCCATGCGGGATTTCGCGTTCGATGTGGCGCGCCGATTATCGCGCGAGGATGCCGCAGCTTCCGTTCAATCCGTACTTGAAGAACTCATATGCGAGGCGGTCGAAAAGCTGCTGCGCCTGGCGGGAACACGCTCGCTCGCGGTGGCCGGAGGCGTGTTTGCGAACGTGCGCCTTAATCGCGCTCTGATCGAGACGACCAGCGCCGAACGGATTTTTATTTTTCCCGCCATGGGCGACGAAGGGCTGCCGGTGGGCGCCTGCCTTAGCTACCTGCACCAGCGTGACGGCGCCTCTGCATGGCAACGCCGGCGCCATCTCCTCGATGACGTATATCTCGGCCGAAACTATAACGACAGGTTCGTGGCTTCTGCCGCCGCCCACCCGAACATCGTGTGCGATGGCAACGAGCCTATCAGCAAGGCCGTGGAGGCGCTCGTCGCCGGCCAGCTGGTCGCCCTCTACACCGGCCGCATGGAATACGGACCGCGCGCGCTCGGGAATCGATCCATTCTGGCCTCGCCGGTTGCGCGCGAGATGAACGACAGGATCAACACGCGCCTCGATCGTTCGGAATTCATGCCGTTTGCGCCCGCCGTCCTGGAGAAACATGCTGCGGACGTGTTTGACCTTCACGACGGAAATTCCTACGCGGCGCGGTTCATGACGATCACCTGCGCGGTGCGGCCCTCCTGGCGCGAACGTATCGCCGCCGTCGTGCATGTTGACGGCTCGGCGCGGCCGCAGGTCGTCCGTGAGTGCGAGAATCCCCTGTATTTTCGTGTATTAAGCCGCTTCCATGAGCGAACTGGCCTGCCTGTCCTGGTGAACACCAGCTTTAATGTGCACGAAGAGCCGATCATCGATGCGCCTGATCAGGCTCTTCGCGCTTTGATCGACGGCAGGGTTGACTATGTCCTTACCGACGACGGCCTGTACTCGATTGGGCGAACGGCCGCAGCGTGATCGCCTAGCCCAGGGCAGTCCCTAATCTGCCGAGAACAGGCGATCGATTTCGGCATCGAGGGCGTCGTCGTCCAGGTCATCGTCGTCCTTTGGGTGCTTGAGGTATTCCCTGAACATATCCGCCGCTGCGGGCCTGCGCTCAATCAACCGGCCGGCCCGCCAGCATTCGCGTGCAGCAACCCGTATGCTTTCGGCTTCTTCCAAAAGCCCAGCCCGCCGTAGCTGACGGCGGATCCGATTGAGGGCGTGCCCGAAACGGGTGAGCCGCTCACCGGTTTCCGCAAGGGTGCACTCAGCCATGACTATTCCCCCGATCCAGCCAGTTTCGATTATTGCCATTTCAAAAATGGCGCAGGCGAGGCCGATTCGAGTCAATCGCGTCAGCCAACCTGAAAGAGTGAAGCAGCGACAAAAGGGCAACGGTTGGCGCGATTATTGCTTCGCCGGCGTAAGCAGCGTCTGCAGAGGCGCCACCAGGAACCGCCGCAGCCTGAGCGCGGCCGGATGCGTACGTTCCGGTTACGGAAGTAGCGGCCAACACATGCGAGGACCAACAAGCATGCGCACCATCATGCGTGCAGCGTTGATTGTTGCCCTATCGAGCCTGCCGCAAGTCGCTTCGGCTTTCGATAATGGTCAATATACAGATGTCCCCGACAATATCCGCTCGTGGTTCAAGAGCGTCCGCAGCCCGCACGGCGTTCCTTGCTGCGATATCGCGGACGGCCATCGCACCGACTACGACATGCGCCCCGACGGCTATTGGATACCGATCGCCGGCGAGATGAGACACGTGCCGCCAGAAGCGATCGTCTATAATGCCGGCAATCCAATTGGCGAGGCGGTGGTCTGGTACGTCCGCCAAGGCGCCAACACCTATTATATCCGTTGCTTCGTGCCGGGTGGCGGCGTGTGATTGCGGAGTGCCGGAGCGCGCGAGGGTGATCGCGTAACTCCCGGCGCGGCGCCGACGTCTCGCCCGCAGGCGGGCGGACGAGACGCCTTCCTGACGGAAAGGCCCTCGCGAAGCATTCGCAGCTTCGGGGCGTAACCGCGACACGCCCCATGCTTCCCGGCGAAGCGACCAAAAAGCGCGACGTGCCCCGGCGGTTGTTCGAGGCGTTTGGATTTACCGGGCATGCGCTCCAGAATTCGCCCAGGGATGCCGGGATAAATGCTGGATCAGGGACCACCTTGCCGGTCACGTTGCCCAAACGGCGGCCACGCGGGCCTTTAATGCGATCCCGGACGGGACGCGCGTCGGGCGGGATCTCTATTCCGCCTTTCTTGCCCGTTTCGTTTTGGATAACCGTCTCGATGTGATCCAGGCCGCGAAGGCTTGGAGGGGTGCGGAAGCGTTCCTGCGAGTGGCGTCGAACCGATTCGAACCTGCGAGCGGGAAGGGCTTTGCCGTTCCTCACGACACTCTTGGCGTCAGAGCGGGTCGCTCGAAAAAATACCATGCCAATCACCGCGAGGCTGGGGATGATGTAGGGCTGGCCGTTTTGCCAGTGTCGAGAGCCCCAGAGAGCGGCGAAGCACCGCGGGTCACTATGGCCAAGCGGTTGAGCATGCAAGCCCCTCGCTTCAGTGAGGGGGGCTTCACTGAACCGGATCCGTCGCAGGGCCGGCATGCCGGCTCCCTCGCTTGTCGCGGGCGGCCCCACCCTGGTATGCATCCACCTTAAGGATTGATGCGCGAGGGTGGAAATGACAAGCGAAGTGGCTGACGTGATCGTGGTGGGCGCCGGCAACGCGGCATTCTGCGCCGCACTGGCTGCGCGCGAACAGGGCGCGTCCGTGCTGATGCTGGAGGCGGCGCCAGAGGACGAGTCCGGCGGCAATAGCCGGTTCACGGCGGGCTCGGTCCGGGTCGTCTATGACGGCATCGACGACATCAAGGCGCTGGTGCCCGACCTCACCGATCAGGAAAGCGCCACGACCGATTTTGGCACCTATACGCAGGACCAGTTCTTCGAAGACATGGCGCGGGTCACCGAGCATCGCGCCGATCCCGACCTCGTCGAGGTTCTGGTGACGCGCTCGTTTGATACGCTGAAATGGATGACCACAAAGGGCATCCGCCTGATCCCGATTTACGGGCGGCAGGCGTTCAAGGTTGACGGCAGGTTCAAGTTCTGGGGCGGCCTCACGGTGGAGGCGGTCGGTGGCGGGCCGGGCCTCATCAAGATGCTGACCGACGCAGCGCTCAAGAACGGCATCAGGATTCGGTACGATTCCCGCGCGGTCGAGCTCATCTACGAGAATGGCCGCGTCAACGGCGTGCGCATCCGAAAGGACGATGGCCTGCACGAGCTGCGCGCGAGGTGCGTGATCCTCGCCTGCGGCGGCTTCGAGGCGAACGCGGAAATGCGCACGCGCTATCTCGGCCCCGGCTGGGACCTCGCAAAGGTGCGCGGCAGCCGCTGGAACGCCGGCGACGGCATCCGTATGGCGCTTGAGATTGGCGCCAGCCCCGCCGGCAACTGGTCCGGCTGCCATGCCGTGCAATGGGAACGCAATGCGCCGGAATTCGGCGACCTTGCAGTCGGTGACCAGTTCCAGAAGCATTCCTATCCGTTTTCCATCATGGTCAACGCGGATGGCAGGCGCTTCATCGACGAAGGCGCTGACTTTCGCAATTACACCTACGCCAAATATGGCCGCGTCGTGCTGGAGCAGCCCGGCCAGTTCGCCTGGCAGATTTTCGATCAAAAGGTGAAACACCTGCAGCGCGACGAATACCGCATCAAGCAGATCACCAAGGCGACCGGCAACACCATCGAAGAACTGGCCGGCAAGCTCGATGGCGTCAACGCCGCCGAGTTCGTCAAGACCATCGCGGAGTGGAACAAGGCGGTGCGCACGGACATTCCGTTCAACCCCAATATCAAGGACGGGCGATGCACCGAGAGCCTCGCCATCAACAAGAGCAATTGGGCGAACACGCTCGACGCGCCGCCCTATGAGGCCTACGCGGTAACCTGCGGTGTTACCTTCACGTTCGGGGGCCTGCGCATCACCACCGAGGGTGAGGTCCTCAATACCGACTACCGGCCTATCCGCGGGCTTTACGCGGCGGGCGAACTGGTTGGCGGGCTGTTCTATTTCAACTATCCGGGGGGAACGGGCCTGATGGCCGGCTCGGTGTTCGGCCGCATCGCCGGAAATAGGGCCGGGGCTGCGGGGAGGAATTGAAGACGGCCCGTAGGCGACGATGGTCCGGTCGAGGATGCAGCCTTGACCCCCGCGAGCCCGTGGCGTCGGCGCCGCCGATGTGGTGGAACGGAAATCGTTCGGGCGCGTTTCCGCGCCCAATCAGGAGATTCCAGCGACCCATGGCGAGGCCGATCTGCGGATCGGTAAGGGCCAACCAGGCAGGTTGCGTGACCGCGCGACCCGACCGGGACGCGAGCGACTTCCTTCGCGGGCTCGTGGCCATCGCGGTGCTGGCACTCGCCCCATCCCAGCATTGCGCGCCGGTCAGGCCGGACCGTCGGAATGTCGGCGCACGGACTGGTGGCGGAAGCCGACAGGCAAGCGCCGTTTCCTCGTAGCCGCTCAAGCGATCAAAAGTCTGGCGTATTCGCGACCGGCATCGGATATTCCTGAAGCTCGAAGGCTTGCTCGTAACCCAGATTGTTCTCCGCGCAGGCCCATTCCGCGATTGGGCGGTTGACCTTCTGCCAGCGGATCATGCCCGACCAAGGCGTCTTGAAAGCGCCAGGGTCGTCAACCGTGACGTTCGCTTCGAGCGCACTTCCGTCAGTGCTGATCTTCCAACGCTCCACCACGCGCAGGTCCTTGGTGTGCGGTGTGGTGAAATTATCCACGAAGCTGTAGGGATGCTCAATGAAACCGATGGTGTCGATGACAAGCTCGCCGTTCTCGTAATGGCCGACGGATTCGCCGAACCAGGAAGGCTTGGGATTCTGACTATGTTCGCGGTTGAGATAGACCCGGCGCACCTGATGGTCGCGCTCCCAGATCATCCAGACCTCTTGCGCCGTCTGGATGAA
>JASHYD010000649.1 GCA_030043175.1 Xanthobacteraceae bacterium
ATGGCAGGCCCCAGTGATACAAGCGCGAGCAGCAAGCCGAGAATGGCGGCCGAATTCTTGATGCCATCGCCAGATTTCAAACCGGCGCCCATTGCAAACCTCTCTGGTGTCGTGGTCGGCGAGCGGACGATCCCGCATTCCGCAGCACAAGACGTTAGATCGAGCTTCCGATCGAAGCCAGCCCTACCTGCGCCCGAACAACCGTTCGATATCGGCAAGCTTCAATTCCACGTAGGTTGGGCGGCCGTGATTGCATTGACCGGAATTCGGCGTCGCTTCCATCTCGCGCAGCAGCGTGTTCATTTCCTCAGGTCTGAGCCTGCGCCCGGCCCGCACCGAGCCGTGGCACGCCATGGTGGCGGCCACGTGCATGATACGGCGTTCGAGCGGCAGCGCTTGGTCCCATTCGGCCATGTACTCCGCGAGATCGCGCACCAGAGCGGCGCTGTCGATCTCGCCCAGCAGCGCCGGCGTCTCGCGCACCGCAACCGCGCCGGGGCCGAACGCCTCGATAGCGAGGCCGAACCTGATCAGCTCATCGGCGCGTGCGACGAGACGCTCGACGTCGCTCTCGTCAAGTTCGACGATGTCGGGGATGAGCAGAATCTGGCGCGCCACTCCGGACTTCTCCAGCGCCGCCTTCATGCGTTCATACACAAGCCGCTCATGGGCGGCATGCTGGTCGACGATCACCATGCCGTCCCGCGTCTGGGCCACGATGTAGGTCTCGTGCACCTGGGCGCGCGCGGCGCCGAGCGGGCAATCGATCTGTTGCGCGTCGTTGTCGATTGCAGCGATGCGTGTGTCGACGGATGGCGTTCCCACATCGAATGTGGTTCGCGCGCCGCTCTCAAAACCGCCGCGCGCGACATGGCGGTCGGCGCTATGCGTGACGTCATCGTAAACGGCTGGCGCGGCCGGCGCGAAACCGCCAGCCGCACTCGCCATTCCGGTCAGGCCTTGCCTCGGCAAAGCGGGTCGCGCCGGAGAATTGCGCCAGTCCCATCGGTGCGACCCCGGCAAGCCCGGGTGGAACGCCGAGATGGTGGCAGCGCCACCGGTCGAGGCGGTGCGTCCGCTATCGCGCGCGAGCGCCTCCCGCAAAGCGCCTATTATCATGGATCTTACCAGGGAGGAGGAGCGAAACCGCACCTCCGCCTTGGCCGGATGGACGTTGACGTCGACCTCGCGCGGATCGAGGGCAACGAACAGCACCACCACCGGATGGCGATCGCGCGGCAGATAGTCCGCATAGGCGGCGCGCACCGCGCCGAGGAGAAGTTTGTCGCGAACCGCGCGGCCATTGACGAAAAGATAGAGGCTCAGCGCGTTGGCCTTGCTGTAGGTCGGCAGCCCGGCGAAGCCTTCGAGCGCAAATCCGTCGCGGCCTGCCGCAACCGCGATCGCATTGGCACGGAACTCTGCGCCCAACACGTCACCGAGGCGGGCGAGCCGTCCTGTTGCGTCGGGCAGCGCCGCCGCCCAGGTCACCGGCAGGCGCCCCTCGCCCGAAAGGGCAAACCCGACGTCAGGGCGGCTCATTGCAAGGCGCCGCACCGCATCGCGAATCGCTTCCGCCTCCGTGCGGTCGGCCTTGAGGAACTTGAGCCGCGCCGGCGTCGCGTAAAACAGGTCGCGCACCTCGACGCAAGTGCCGGGCCCCAGTGCGGCCGGCCTCACCTCGGATTTCGCCCCGCCGTCAACCGCGATCGTCCAGGCATGGGGTTCGCTTGCGTGGCGGGTGGTGATCGCGAGCCGCGCCACCGCGCCGATCGAAGGCAAAGCCTCGCCGCGGAATCCAAGCGTGCGGATCGCATCGAGATCGCCGTCATCGAGCTTCGAGGTGGCGTGGCGCTCGACGGCCAGCGCCAGATCCCCGCGGGCCATGCCGCTGCCGTCATCCGCGACCCGGATCAGCCGTCGGCCGCCGCCGTCGGTGTTGAGGTCGATACGGCGGGCGCCGGCGTCGAGCGCATTCTCGATGAGCTCCTTGACGACACTCGCGGGCCGCTCCACCACCTCGCCGGCGGCGATGCGGTTGATGGTGGCGGGATCAAGCTGACGGATCGGCATGGGTGACGACTCAGGTGGCGACGGGCGATATGATAATTGGAGTGGTAAGGTGGGCAAAGGCGCGCTTTGCGCGCCGTGCCCCTACCCTCCCGCATGCAGGGGGGTAGGCATTGGGTTGGGGGGCCTTCGCTTTGCCCACCCGGGGTTCCTTCACGCAAGGCGGGACCGCGAAGGTCACTCGTGTGCCGGCTTTGTGCTGCGCAACGCCTTGACACCGCCGCGCCTCCTCTTGCCTTCGAGGCGGCGCACCTTGGAAGCAAATGTTGGCCGGGTCGGTCGCCGCGGCGTTGGTCGCGTGGTGGCGGCGCGGATCAATTCGACCAGTCGCGCCAGCGCATCGTCGCGGTTGCGCTCCTGAGTGCGGTAACGCTGAGCCGTGATGACTAGCACGCCGTCGCGGGTCAGCCGCCGACCCGCGATTGCCTCCAGCCGGGTTCGCACCTCGTCCGGCAGCGATGGCGAATGGCGGACGTCGAAGCGCAGTTGCACCGCGGTGGCAAGCTTGTTGACGTTCTGTCCGCCCGGACCGGACGCACGGATGAAGCTTTCCGAGATCTCGCTTTCGTCGATCGCAATGTCACCGGTGATGCGGATCATGGGGGTGGCTCATGGGCAAATCTGTACACCTTTTATATGAGGCAAATCTTTCAACACGCCACGCGTTCTGCGCCGGCGAAAGGGGACGATCTAACCTCCTGCAGGTAGAAAGGGGCATAGTGCGCAGGGCCGGTGGATACGCGATGCCGATATCGAGCCAACCCAAAGGCGCGCGGCTTGCGCGCGCGTCTCGACGGTGACCGCGGCACGGGCGAGCAAACGGCCCTCCTTTGGCGACCGTCGCCATCGCAATCGGCTGTCGCCGATTGCGATGGGCGACCTCCTGAGCATGAGGCCTGTATTTCCTTCACAAGCTCTTTCGGCAAGGCATGACTCGGCACCCTTGGCACGTCAGCAGAATTTTCAGCGCGCGGAACGGTGCTCGGAATATCGACATTGCCGGGGTAGAACGTCGCAATCCCCGCCCTGCTAGGCGCGCAAGACGTTAAATTCCTAAATATGCCTGTCGGACCCGATCGTCCGCCAGCAGCTCGGCGCCGGTCCCGGCAAGCGTGATGGATCCATTCTCGAGCACATAGGCGCGGTCGGCAAGGCGCAGCGACACGGCGACGTTCTGCTCCACGAGGACGCAGGTCAAACCGTCCCGATTAAGCTCGCAGATGGTGTTGAGCACCTGGTGCACGATCGCGGGTGCAAGCCCCAGCGACGGCTCGTCGAACATCACAAGGTCGGGCCGGCCCATCAGGCAACGGCCGATGGCAAGCATCTGCTGCTCGCCGCCCGACAACGTGCCGGCCGGCTGGCGGCCGCGCTCTGCGAGAACCGGAAACATCGCGAACACCGATGCGAGGCTCTGGGTGCGTTTGCGGCGCGCACGCGGCAGCAAGGCCGCGACCTCAAGGTTTTCCTGGACCGTCAGGGTCGGAAACACCTGGCGGCCCTCCGCGACCTGGCCGATGCCGGCGTCGCAGACGCGGTGGCTCGGCCAGCCGGTGATGTCAGTACCGCGAAAGGTGATGCGGCCACGCGCGGGGCACTGCATGCCCGCGATGGTGCGGATCAGCGAAGTTTTGCCCGCACCGTTTGCTCCCACGATGGCAGCGATCTTGCCTTCCTCCACATCGATGCTGACCCGGTCCAGCGCCTGCGCGTCGCCGTAGAAGACGTCGATGTCGCGCACGCTGAGCATCATCCGACCGCCTCGGCACCGAGGTAGGATTCGATCACGGCGGGGTCGCGCACCACAGCCCCGGGCGGGCCTTTTGCGATTGTCGCGCCGTGATGGAGCACCAGCACGCGCGACGCCAACGCCATCACGGCGCGCATCACGTGCTCGATCAGCAGAATGGTCGTTCCGGTGTCGCGGTTGATCTGTTTCAGGATCGCGACCATGCGGTCGGTCTCGGTCGGTCGCAGGCCGGCCATGACCTCGTCGAGCAGGAGGAGCTTGGGATCGGTCGCAAGCGCGCGGGCGAGTTCGAGACGTTTCCTGTCCGGGAGGGTGAGCGAAGAGGCTGTTGTCCAGCGCTTGCCGGCAAGGTCGAGCATCTCCAGAATGGTGCGCGCATGGGCGCGGGCGGATCGCATGTCGGCGCGCCGCAGCAGCGCCCCAATCAGGACGTTATCCTCGACCGCAAGCGCCGGAAACGGCCGCACGATCTGAAAGGTGCGGGCAATACCGAGGCGGCACACCGCGTCCGGCGTCAAGCCGTCGAGGCGTGCGCCCGCGAACGTCACTGTGCCGTGGTCCGGCGCAAGCGCACCCGCAATCATCGCGAACAGGGTCGTCTTGCCGGCTCCGTTGGGACCGATCACGGCGAAGATTTCACCGGCGGCGACTTCGAAGCTCACCCGATCGACCGCAACAAGACCGGCGAATCGCTTGGTCAGATTGGCCGCGGCGAGGAGCGCCGTCATCGAACGCGCTCCTTGAGGCCGAACAGTCCGGCGAGCCGCGGCCACACGCCGGACGGCATTGCCGAGACGATGACGATGAGTACGACGCCGTAGAACACGGCTTTGACACCCGGCGCGTTGATGCCGAAGTATCCGGTGATGGCGGTGAGGCCCTCTCCCAGAGGCGTGAGCACGAAGGCGCCGATCACCGGACCGAAAACGGTGCCGGGGCCGCCGACGACCGGCGCGAGAATAATCTCGATCGAATGGGATATCTCGAACACCTGGGAGGGAAACAGGTTGTTGTAATAGAAGGCGTAGAAGACGCCGCCGACCGCCGTCATAGCGGACGAAATGATCACCGCCGCCATCTTGACCGCGAAGGCATCGATTCCCACCGCACGTGCCGCAATCTCGTCCTCGCGCACCGCGCGCCATTGATAGCCGAGCCGCGAGCGTTCGATCAGGGCGACCACAAGAACCGCGCCGGCCGCGAGAGCCAGCGCCAGATAGTAGAACAGGAGCTGCCCGCCGCGCAGGTTCCACCATTCGCCCATGCGCTTTTCTTCGAACGGCAGGAACAGACCGGCGGCGCCCCCGGTCAGCTCAAGGTGATCAAAGCCGATTCGCGTGAACTCGGCAAACGCGATGGTCAGCAGCGCGAAGTAGACGCCGGCGATGCCGAACCGGAAGCCGAGCCAGCCGATCGCGGCGCCGACCACCGCTGCCGCCGCGACCGCCGCAAACACGCCAAGCCAAGGACCGATCCCGAGCTTGAGCCATAAGAGCGCCGCCACATAACCGCCGACGCCGACATAAAGCGCATGGCCGAGCGAAAGCTGACCTGCGTAACCCATCATCAGATTCCACGCTTGCCCTACATAGGCGAAATAGAAGATAAGCGTGAGTACCGAGAGAACGTAACGGTCGGCCGTCAGCGGCAGCCCGAGCAGAACGGCGACCGCGAGGACGATGGCGATCCGACCCCGCGCCGGCACGCTGCGCCACAGATCGATCATGTGCGCTGCCCCATCAGGCCCTGGGGACGCAGCACCAGCACGGCGATCAACACCGCAAAGGAAAACATACTCTTCATCGACGGCGCGAACAAAAAACCCGCCAGCGCCTCTGACACTCCGATCAGTACGCCGCCGACCAGCGCCCCCGCCATTGATCCCATACCGCCGATGATAACGATGATGAAAGCGAGGAGCGTATAGGTGGGCCCGAGCGACGGTGCTGCGTCTGCGATGGTGACGAGCAGCGCTCCCGCCGCTCCGACGCAGGCAAGCCCGAGCCCGAACGTGAGCGCATAAAGCCGCTTGACGTTGAGGCCGACCACACCGGCACCCACGAGATTGTCGGCGCACGCGCGGATCGCGGCGCCGGTCCGGGTGCGGCGGAAAAACCAGAACAGTGCTGCGGCAACCGCAACCGCGGCAGCCGCCGCAAACACACGCGGCTTGTCGAGGAGGAGCGGGCCGATCTCGTAGGAATCGAAGCCATAGGACAGATTCACGGGCCGGGCGTCCGGCCCAAAGGCAATCAGCAGCGTGTTGACGATGATAATGCCAACGCCGACCAGGAGGATGAACTGCTCATGCTCGGGCCGGCCAATGAACGGATTGATCAGCACCGCCTGCAGCGCATAGCCGACGAAAAAGAACAGGGCGGCGAGCGGCACTAATGCCCACAATGGGTCGAGGCGGAATGCCACGAACAACACGTAGGCCGTATACATGGCGACCACGGCGAATTCCCCGTGGGCGAAATTGACCACCCGGACAACGCCGAAGATGACCGACAGGCCGAGCGCCATCAGGCCGTAGACGAGCCCGGTCAGCACGCCCTCTACCGCCACGTTGAGATAGATTGGCCACATGGAGGGTCAACAACTCCAACCTAGCTGACGTTGATGTTGGAGCTTGCGAGTGGAAGATGCAAAGCACCTTCCCCCGCGATAGGCAGGTTGACAGGCTGCCCACCAACTTCGGACTTGCCGAGGCCAGCCTGGTATTTCCAGGCCACATTCCGGGCACCGTTAAGGTCGGCGTTGACCGCGTATCCGCATGCTTGGCACCGAAAGAGGGACTGCGTCGGGCGGTTGCGCCGATGCACATGTCCACACTTGCTGCAACGCTGGCTGGTGTGCCGGGGGTCGATGGCCTCGACGATAGAGCCGATATCCTCAGCTTTGTCGGTGGTGAAGCCTCGAACCTGGGCATAGCTCCAACCGTGATGCCGACGCCGCCGGCGCCGCCCTCGTTGCTTGGTGCGTGTGCGGGTCTCGGTCAAGTCCTCGATCACGATCACGCTGCCCGGCCCTGCGCTCTCGACAATCTGTTTGGCGAGAACGTGGTCGCAATCCCTCCGAAACAGTCTCTGTCGGCGGTGCATCTTTTTCAGATGCCGCTTGGCCAATTTCGTGCCTTTGGATTGGAGTTTGCGCTTGAGCCGGAAATACCGAGATTCAATCTCCTTCCATTTTCTCTGCCCAAGGAATTGGGCGGTGGATGTGACGGCTGGTCGGTTGATGCCGAGGTCAACCCCGACGACGCGACCGGACGGAACGAATTCAGGCGGCTTAACGTCAACGACGGCGTGCAACCAGCAACCCGACGGGCGGCGCAACAAGTCTGCTGTAGGAAAGCCGCTGGCCTTATCGAGCCATTTCTCGGCCTGACGGTGCGCCGCAAAGGGCAGTCTTATACGACCGGCGACGGTGGCAAGCCCGACAACTCCTTTGTCCTTTTCGATGCGGAAGCTGCGTGCGTCGTAACGCACCATGCCGCGATCCCAGTGAGGCGCCGAAACCTTTTTGCCTTTCTTCTGCAAAGAAAATGCCGAGCGCAATGCTTCGGTCGCCTTCATGCGGGCCGAAATCACAAGCTGGGACGGCAGGTCAGGATGCGCCTTGCGCAAGATGGCGTATGTCGCCTGATGGAGCGCAATACCGTTCTTCTCGCGCCGTTCCCAACCCAGCGCAGCGACAGCGTTAAAGCAAGCGCACGACGCCGACAGCGTCGCCGACAAGATCGCATCTTGGTCGGGCGTCAATCGAAGTCGAATGCACACTGTGCGCTTCACACCTCATCTATGGAGGAGATATCTGCAATGTACAAGGGTTTAGGGCGGCAATTTAAGCCGCCGCGCTCCTCTCCAACCAAGCAAGCGCTGTGGTCGGAGTATCCACGTGGAGGTTTCCGATGAATTCTGCCTCTTGTCGCTGGCCCGAGAAATTTTATCACTTGCCGAAAGGTCAGCGAATCTCCCATTCCAGTCGAGCGGGCGAAACCACACATCTCGATCTCGTCCTGAGAGCGCCGGATGTTGGCTCGGCCATGCCTCAGGTCATCCTCCGAGACGGACGCCATCGCGATCGGCTGACGCCGCTTTCGGCGCTTGACTTGCCGAACTCGAGCAAACCCGAGTTCGCCGGGCGGCCTCTTGGGCATCGGGTCTTTGAGCAAAGGACGCTCACTTGTGCAAGAAGCTGGCGCCGTTCGGTTTCCTCCAAAGCCTACGTCCTTCCCTGCCATGGCGGCATCGGGAAGACCGGGGCGGTGGTGGCATCTTCGGCAGGCATGACGACGGTCGGCGTGCGTTTGCGGTTCTGGACCATGGCGGACGGGACATTGTTGTTTTGGCCCTTGTCGTCGAAAGTGATCGGGCCGCCGATCATGATGTGCTCTTTGATGTTGGTCGCGCGGATTGCCTTCATTAATTCGGCGCCGTTGGTGCTGCCCGCCCGTTTGAAGCCGTCGCCGGCGATCAGGAGCGCCTCGAAGGTGAAGCCGACGTTGAAGCATTCTACCGCAAAACGGTAGTTCGGGTTCGCCGGCTTGAACGCCCGTTCGAGCGCCTGGGCCATGTTGCTGTTGGGATTGGCCCACGGAACCGCGTAGGCGTGATAATCGGCTAGGGGCCCCAGCGCCTCGTAGAATTCCTCGTCATAGAGCCCTGGCGCGCCGGGCGAGACGATACCCATGGGCTCGAAGCGCTGGCGCACCATGTCACGCACGAGCTTGATGGCGTCGGCCGCGCGCGTGACCACCAGAACAAGGTCGGGCTTGAGCGCGCGGATCTTGGTCACCTCGACCGAAAGATCCTGGGTGCGCGGATCGTAGGCGATCGACTCGAGCAGGCGGAACGGCATGCCGGCGGCCGGCAGCAGGCGATCCATGGCTTGCCGCTGCGCGGTGCCGAAGGTGTCATTGGCATGGAGGAAAACCGCCGTCTTGGGGTTCGCCTTGGTGGCTTCGATAA
>JASHYD010000650.1 GCA_030043175.1 Xanthobacteraceae bacterium
ATGAATTTTGGTCTTGTCCCCTTGGGTCTCGCCCCCAATCCGGGTTGAGGACAGCGAACCTTCAGAGGATCGCCGCTCTAAAGCGCCTTCCCGAGTGAGTTCGGGTACGAGGTCGATCGACCTGCGTGGCGTGGACGCCATCCCTAGGGGCAGCATCGGGGAATGCCGCAATAAAACGTTTGATTCCGGCCTGAGTCGGATAAGCTATCGGAGGGACTGAATCGTATCCAGCCGCTCTTATTGGGCGATATTCCTTTCTGCGCGCCCTACCCGGTTGAAATCGAGCCCTTGCGGCCGCTGCGGGCGACCCGATCGACTCCCATCAATCGGGCGTTCCAGCGAAAATCAGAAGGTTCGCGGATGATGCGTAAGACCTCTCTGCTTCTCTTCGGCGCCCTGGCCGGTGCCGCTGCGATCCTCGTAGCGGTTCAACCCTCGTGGTTGATGCTCAGTTCGGCGAGCGCAGGTCAGGCCGACACCTACCGCGCACTCATCTTGTTTGGTGGCATATTCGAGCAGGTGCGCGCGCACTATGTCGAGAAGCCCGACGACGGAAAACTCATGGAATTAGCCATTAACGGTATGCTTGATGGACTCGATCCGCATTCAAGTTACATGGACGACCGGAGCTTCCGCGAGATGGAGATGCAAACCGAGGGCGAGTTCGGCGGACTCGGGCTTGAGGTCACGCTGGAGAACGGATTTATCAAGGTGGTGGCGCCGATCGATGATACCCCGGCCGCTAAAGCGGGGATTAGAGCGGGCGACATTATCACCCATCTCGACGATGAGCCCGTTTCGGGCCTAACGCTCGACCGGGCAGTCGAGAAGATGCGCGGGCCGGAGGACAGCGTGATCCGACTCAAGATCACGCGCAAGGGCAATGACGCACCCATCGAGATTGCGATCACTCGCACTAAGATACAAGTGCGCTCCGTGCAAATGAAGGTCGAAGGGAGTGATGTTGGCTATATTCGCATCACCGAGTTCACCGAGCAGACCACCGACGGTCTCAAGACGGCCATCACTCAGATCACCAATCAAATTCCGAATGACAAGCTCAGAGGGTACGTAGTCGACCTGCGCAATAACCCTGGTGGCCTGTTGGACCAGGCGGTCTCGGTTTCTGGCGCGTTTCTCGAGCGCGGCGAGATCGTCTCCGTCCGCGGACGCGATCCGGAAGAAACCGAGCGCTTTACCGCCCGGTCGGGCGACCTAACCAGGGGTAAACCGATGATTGTGCTTATCAATGGTGGATCGGCGTCGGCGTCGGAGATCGTCGCTGGCGCCCTGCAGGATCACCGCCGCGCAACGCTGATCGGCACGCGCTCGTTCGGCAAGGGTTCGGTACAGACCATCGTTCCGCTCGGCTCCGGCAACGGAGCTTTGCGGCTCACCACCGCGCGGTACTTCACACCCTCCGGCCGCTCAATCCAGGCTAAGGGCATTTCGCCGGACATCGAGGTGGTCCAGGACGTTCCCGAGGAGGCGCGCAAGATTGAGATCGAGGCGGAATCATCCTTGCGGGGCCACCTGAAGGGAGAAGGCAGCGAGGAAGCTGGGTCCCAGTCCTACGTTCCGGCGGAGGAGAAGGACGACAAAGCCCTCGTTATGGCACTGGAGCTGCTCCGCGGAACCAAGACCGACCAGGCATTTCCGCCCAATCCCAAGTCGGCGCACTTACCGAACTGACCCGGATGGATGCCGTCTGTTGTATCAGTGGCGGGTTTGGTCGTGAATCCATCCAAGGTCGACGGGATCGTGACCCGGCAACGCAGCTGCGCAAAGCCTGGCGGCTTCCACGCGGCAATTCCGCAAATGTCATTGCCGTCCCGGGTCGTCTCGCCGCTCGACGCCCCGCCGCGGAATCTTGGTTCTCCACCGCAGCGGCGGGCCGCCAGATCGGTGCCCTGCTGCATTCTGGCCATGCATGCCATTGCTTCGCCAGCGCTTCGGAGGCGAAAACCAGGCCGTCGCCATTGCTATTGATTTCGCTGCCCCGATGGACCGCCGCAGCCAGGCGCAATGAATCGAAAATGCGAACGCCGCACCGCCCTCTTAGACATCCTGGCCGAGCCGAACCAACAACTGGGTTGACCCGACAAGATTAGCGAGAAGCCGTCGCCAGCGGGGCAGCCAGAATGGGCCGCGCCTTCTGCCGCGGCCTTCTCCATCGCGGCGGCCTCGTCCGGCGCTCAATTGCGCCGCTCATACGTCCACCGAAATCTTCCGTGGTTCTGTCGGAATTCCGATATTTTCCGCACCGCCTTCCCGGCCTCGTGACCGCTGACGCCATCCATGCAGCATGCAAACCGCTGATCGAGGCAGGCTGGCTGGTGATGCCGGCGCGAGGCGGATTGCAGCAGAAACCGCGGGGCGTGTACCCCGTCTCGCCGCGCCTCATGCAGGTATTATCGTGACAAAAACTGCGCATCTACGCTCAAGCGCTCCCACAACCTTTAGACGAGACAATGTCAACATTGTCAACAATGTCAGAGTGTCAAAGACATCTTGTCGCCCCTCAAATCGGCCTTCTCGGCCATTGAACGTAATGCTCTGACCTGGTTAGCGTTGCAGATTGGCAACGAGCCGACGACGGCGACTATTTATTGTCCAATGGGGAGAGCGAGCCGAGGCCTGGGCTGGACAGCACAGGACCTGTTCGGCCTTCATGACCCGCCGGAGCAGCCTGGGCCGAACTACCGCCGCTTGAGCCGCTATGACGTCACCGGGCTGATCTGGCTGCTGCATGGCCGGCCGCGACAACAATCATTAAGAGACGTTTCATGACCAGTGACTCCATGACGCGCGTCCTTCTGCCGGTGCCGGCCTATTGTAGATCAGCGATTGAGGAACAAGAACGCTACAGATTCCAGCGCGATAACCCAGGACGTTGACCGGTGGAAAGTTCATAAACC
>JASHYD010000651.1 GCA_030043175.1 Xanthobacteraceae bacterium
CGGTAGGTTTGTCCCGGATGCCCATGGCGCGCAGTCGGCGTGTGACGACTGCACCGTAGATGCGATCACGGTCCCGGATCATGTATCGCGGAGCCTCATTCCAGGGGAATGCCTCGGTGATTTGTCGCGCGACCCAATCAGCGGTCGGATATGCTGTGACGTTGGTCCAGACAAGATCTCTGCGACCAAGCCGCACGATGACGAAAGCATAGAGCAGGGTCGAAACCGGTGGTCGGAACAACGAACAGGTCCATTGCGGCAATGTCCAGCGCGTGATTATGCAAGAAGGTCCGCCATCCTTGGCTGGGCAGACCTCGCCGTTTGACCATATACTTGGCGACGCTCGACTGCGCGACCTCAAACCCGAGCTTGAGCAGTTCGCCGTGGATGCGTGGCGCGCCCCAAAGCGGATTCTCGACGCTGATCCGCCGGTTCATTTCGCGCACCTCCGTGCCGATCTGCGGTCGCCCTCCGGGTGGGCGCGACTTCCAACGCCAGCGGCCCGCGCTCAGGCAATGATCGAGACGGTGCTGGGGCGCTCTTAGGGGGACATCTTTTCGGCGCCCCTCGCGGTTTCAGATACCTGAAGGCATTGATGACAATGACGTCGTTAGGGCGTAGACCGACCTCGCGCCAATCCGCGGGTGAACTAGACGCTCGAAAATGCGTTCGACCGTGTCGCCGCTCCGGAGACCGCGGGCATGAACCCGCCCAGCACCGCATCGACCGTGTTCGACTCAACGGCCCTGGCAGTCTCGCGCTCTGCTACGGGATCGCGGCCGTCGGCACGCTCGCCGGCTCGTTTCTTTGCCAGTGCCCGCGCCTGGTCTGCAGTGATCTCACCATGCTGCCCGATACTGACCCACCGTTCGCCGCCAGCGACATAGTAGCGGTAGCTGTAGATCGCGACGCCACTCGCGAGACGCCGGCATATGAACCCGCGGATTTCGGTGTCGTAGACCCTCTCGCCCGGCTGCAGGGTATCGACAACGCGCTTGGTAATCCGTGCTTTCATCCGTGCCCCGGCTATGCCCCGGTAAAGCGAGAAATGGCAGCTAACAGCATGCCACAGAATGACACGAAAAGTAACCCACTAAGCCGTGACATTTCAAGGGCTTGGTGGGATAAATCCAAAGTTTTCAGAAGCTTCGTTAGGACAGCAGATTTTAATTTGTAATCACGGGGTCACAGGTTCGAATCCTGTAGCCGGCACCGCTGAAAAATCAATAATTTAGCACCGAGTTTTGCAGATGCGGCAACGAGGGCATTTGGCGCAGATTTGGCGCAGAGCTTGACGCCCGTCCGTCGTCGCCCCCTCCAGGTGCTCCCTCGGCCATCCCGGCACATGCCAGCCATTTTGGTCTCCGCCGTCACCGTCGCGAGCCCATTATGATCCGGATGCTCACCTTTCACGTTTTTCACGTGCCTACGGCGATAAAATCTGATGTGGTTGAGATCGTGGGGGCGATAAACCCAAGAAGGGGGGCATTTATGCGTTTGCTAGTTCTTTCGTTCCCGCTCATCGCCGGCGCCTTAATGAGCTGCTCATCACTACCGATGTCCACGCCATCGCCCAATCAAACTCAGGCGATTTCTGCCCAATCTTCGAACGAGTATGCATGGTGCGCCTTCGTCTCATCATTAGAAAGCCGGAACTGCTACTACACGAGCTACGAGCAATGTAAGGGGGCAAATTCCGGGCTCGCCGATTTCTGCGTCAAGAATCCTAGATATCGACCATCTTAAGTGCTACTGGAGGCGGCGCCTGGCGGGGACACGTTTCTTGAGTGCGGGAAGCCGATACAATAGGCTTCCCCGCTATGGCATCCAATCCTCAGATGGGCGATCTACATTTTCAGATCGAAGCTTCAATGGCTCGGCGAGGTCGAAGCGGCTTCGTCAGAAGAGGCCATCGTCAACGGCGCAGAGGCCTTTGGACAAAACGCTAAGAGGTTGATGGCGGTGAGGTGCTAGCGCCCCCTGACGTCATTGCGCGCTGATGCCTGCGGCGAAGGACAAAGAGCAGCGCGACCGCACCTCCGGCAACAACAAATCCAAAGGGGATAACGAATGTTTCACCAGGCATGAGAATGTTATTTCCATACTTTACCCACAAAATGTGGTAAAACACTATACAACACAAATAGAGCACAAATACGATAAACGCCACAATTCCATATGAAGAAAATCCATGTACAGCTGTTATCAGTGTCTTGGGCCAAAACAGCATGGGTACTGCAATCGCAACAAAAACGATCGCTAGATCAGCATCGACGATATATTCTTGCGCGGGATCTCGAAATGAGAAATAAAGTAATAATAGAAGCAAGAAGGCAACAAATACCCCAACAATGCTCCCGATGACCGAGTGGATCAACTCTCGTCTCAACCCTAGTGCAGCCTCGGTCAACCCTTGCTTGGTGTGAGTGAGCCTTCCAACACACAATAATACCGCGTCCAACTGCGTCCAACTAAATGTGGCAAACAGGATAACTAAATGAAATCAATGATCTAACATAACGTCGAACTTAAAATATATGTTGGACGCTAGAATCAGAAAAAGCCAATGAATTCTACGCGTCTAGTACTGACGTCCAACATCGTTCAACTGCGTGTGTCCAACACCCCCCACACCCCCCAGCCGCGCCTGCGCGTCGCGCGCGGCCTGGATGGCCGGCTCCCTTGGCGTGGCTCTGACCAGGGTGCTGACGACCAGAACAGTGAAGGTTTTTTGTGATGGTCTATGTCGTGGCGATGTGTGGCGTGGCGATGTGTGGCGCGTCGATCATCTGGTTCGGCATCGTCTCGCTGCCTGGCGATCTGGCCTATCGCGCAGGTGCTGAGCGGGAGCGGCGCAATGCGGTTGAGAGGTCCCTAAAACACCCGCTAGGCCCAAGCTGACGCCCAGTCCATGGGGTTTAGTCAATGTCCCAGCGTAAAGCCCGTTGTGGAGCCCGCACACGCCACTGGGATGGCGCGCCGTGTAAGCGATGGCCGGTACCCGGGAAGCGACGCTGCCGGATTCACGGCGGCCTCTCTTCGGGTCCTAAAGAGGGCCTTATGCGCTCGCTGGTAGCTTTGGAGACGGGCTTTAAGCGCTACCTCGCCCGGCTCAAGGCCACCGGCCAAAAGCGTCCCAGCGGCCGCCGCAAAGGCCGTGCGTGGAAGACGCAGCGCATGTGGGAGAAGCAGATGGTTCGCTGCTTGCAGCTCCCGCCCGAAGACGCGGAGAAACTCGCCCGCGAGCTGGTAGAACACTTGAAAGAGGAGACAGTCGGCGACCAGATAAGAGAGCGGATCAAACAACTGGAGAGCCGGCCCGAATTCAAGGGCGAGGAAATCAAACATGAAATCAAAACAGACAATACCAAACTTGAAAAACAAAAGTGAACTGAACTGGCCGCGTTCAGCGCGATGTGCCGCGAGTTCGCTGCCCGGTCAAACAACTCGGAGGCCGAATGGTTAGAGGTCAATGCCTGTGCGGTAGGGTGAAATTCGAGGTGAGCGGTGCACTCGGCAGCACCCGACTTTGCTATTGCGAGCTGTCCCGCCGCGCCAACGGGAGCGCCTTCTCAGCCAATGTCCGCGTGCCGGCATCGTCCTATACGCTCCTGTCCGGCCAAGACGTCATTCGCGAATACGAATCATCACCCGGAGCTTTCCGAGCGTTTTGCTCAATGTGCGGGTCGCCTGTTTATGCTCGCGTGTCGTCTGACCCCGACAATACCCCCGTGCGGCTCGGAACGTTACAGCAGGATGCCGCTGCGGCGGTGGT
>JASHYD010000652.1 GCA_030043175.1 Xanthobacteraceae bacterium
GACCGTCCGTTCATTCGAAGCGGATTGCCGATGCTCATCGGGATGGCCGCGACATTCGCGGTGGTCGCGACGTTAGCGGCCGTTGCCGGCGGGTGGGCGGTGGAGGCAAACCAGTACGGTCGCACTGCCGCGATCGTGCTTCTGTCGCTGTTTGGACTCGCACTGCTGTTTCCGGCGCTCGCCGATCGGCTTGCCAAGCCTTTTGTGGCGTTTGGGGTAAGCCTGTCTGCAACGGCTGAACATGGCGCGAGCGCGCAAGGTGGCACCGTGCTGCCCTCGCTGGTGCTCGGCGTCGCGACGGGTTTCCTGTGGGCACCCTGCGCGGGGCCGGTCCTGGGGCTCATCCTCACCGGCGCCGCTCTTGGGGGCGCGAGCGTCGAGACCTCACTGCTCTTGCTGACCTTCGCGGCAGGCGCCGCGACATCGCTCGGATTGGCGCTCGCTGTCGGCGGCCGGGTCTTTGCCGCGATGAAGCGCTCGCTCGCGGCGGGCGAATGGATTCGCCGTGGCCTGGGTGTTGCGGTGCTCGCGGCCGTTGTGGCGATCGCTCTCGGCCTCGACACCGGGTTCCTCACGCGCGTGTCGACCGCGAGCACCGCCGCGCTTGAGCAGGGATTACTTGACCGGTTTAAGCAACAGTCACCCAACCCGGAGACGACGCCGTCGGTGGTCATGAACAGCCCCGGGATGATGGCGGGCAGTCCTGCCATGATGGGTGGCCCGGCCATGATGATGAAAGGCAAGTCGGCAGATCAATCGGACGATTTGCCGATCGAAGGCGCCCTGCCGCCTCTCGTCGGCGCTACCGAATGGCTCAATTCGAAGCCGCTGACGCCCGAGGGGCTCAAAGGCAAGGTCGTCCTGATCGATTTCTGGACCTATTCCTGCATCAACTGCCTTCGAGCGATCCCCTATGTGCGCGCTTGGGCACAAAAGTACAAGGATCAGGGCCTGGTGGTGATCGGTGTGCACGCACCGGAATTTGCCTTTGAGAAAAACATCAAAAACGTGCGTTCTGCCGTTACCGATCTGAAGATCGACTATCCGGTTGCGATCGATAATGACTACGCAATCTGGCGCGCTTTCAACAACCAATATTGGCCGGCGCATTACTTCATCGACGCCGAGGGCCGCATCCGCCATCACCATTTCGGTGAGGGCGACTACGATGCGTCTGAGCGTACCATACAGCAACTTCTCGCCGAAGCCGGCAAGACAGTCTCGGGCGACTTGGTCGCCGTCAACGCGTCGGGCGCTGAGGCAGCGCCCGACATGAGCAATGTCGGGTCGCCGGAGACCTACGTCGGCTATGACAAGGCGGAGAACTTCATATCGCCCGGCGGGGCCGTGGAGGACAGCCGCCACGTCTATGTCACGGCAACTCCGCGCCTCAATGAGTGGGCGCTCGCGGGAGACTGGACGATCGCAAAGGAAGATGCCGTGCTGAACGAACCTGGCGGCAGCATTGTATATCGGTTTCATGCGCGCGATTTGCACCTGGTGCTCGGGCCCGGAGGGGACGGCAAGCCGGTGCGGTTCCGCGTGACGATCGACGGCGCGGCGCCGAGCGATAGTCGCGGCGCCGATGTCGATGCGGACGGTCAAGGCATCGTGACCGGACAACGGCTGTACCAACTGATACGGCAGAACGGCAAAATCGCCGATCATACCTTCGAGATCCGGTTCCTCGATCGCGGGGTTCAGGCCTACGCTTTCACGTTCGGCTGAAAGGAGCTGACCAATGACCAAGCCGCTGATGATCGCTGCGAAGCATACCTTGCACCTTCGCACCACCTTGCTGACGACTGCCCTGTTGACCGCCGCGGGAGCGATCCCGGGATCGGCGGCCGAGGTTGCCCATGTGATCCCCGCGCCCGCTGCTGACGAGCGGGCCGCATCGGGCGTACAGGCAACCTCGGAGACGGCGGTCCTAGCCGGGGGCTGCTTTTGGGGCGTGCAGGGCGTGTTTGAGCACGTGAGCGGTGTCAGCAGTGCCGTTTCGGGCTACGCGGGCGGCGAAAAGGGCACCGCACATTATGAAATGGTTGGATCGGGTGGAACCGGACATGCGGAATCGGTCCGCATCACTTTCGATCCGCGCAAAATCAGCTACGGACGTATCTTGCAAATCTATTTCTCAGTTGCGCACGACCCCACCCAGTTAAACCGCCAGGGCCCGGATGTCGGCACGCAGTATCGCTCCGCGATTTTCCCGCTCTCTGCCGAGCAGGCGAGGGTTGCCAAGGCCTATATTGCCCAGCTCAACCAGGCACGGGTCTACGATGCCGCGATCGTCACCAAAATCGAGCCCAACCGCGATTTCTACGCGGCGGAGGACTACCATCAGGATTACATGACGCTACACCCGACGCAGCCTTACATCGTCTACAACGACTTGCCGAAGATCGACGACTTGAAGCGTCTCTTCCCTGACGCCTATCGGGTGGACCCGGTCCTCGTTGCGGCGGCGCGGTCATCGAACTGAACGATCTGCCGGAGCCATTCGGCAAAGATCGCTCGCGCCTGCTTGCCCAATCGGTCCGCTCTCTTGGCGGCTGCGGCCCTGAGGTCGGTAATAGAAATGCCGGCCGTGGCGAGTTCCACGCAGTGCCCGACATACCACCGCTCCAGCGAGCGCGAATCTGCCTCAATGTGGAACTGAAGCGCCAAAGCTCGCAGACCGTAAGCGAACGCCTGGTTCTCGTAGAGCGCGCTTGAAGCAAGCCTTGTGGCGCTCTCAGGCAGATCGAAGGTGTCGCCGTGCCAGTGAAGCACCGCAGCGTTAGGCTCGGCGAGCGGCGCCAAGCACGACGCCGAGCCTTGGTCAGTAAGGGTGATACGTCCCCAGCCGATTTCTTTGCGCGGGCCTGCGAATACGCGAGAACCGAGCGCACGCGCCATGAGCTGGCTGCCGAGGCATATCCCCAAGGTCGGCCGACCATTCGCTAAGCGGCGCTCCAGCAGCGCGATTTCTTTAGTCAGGAACGGAAAGGCCAGGGTGTCGTAGACGCTAATCGGGCCGCCGAGCACGATCACAAGCTCGGCAGACGCAATCGATGGATCATCAAGGTCCTCGATCGGCACGTCACAATAGGAGGTCCTGAAGCCGGACTCCTCAAGGATTGGTGCGATCAGCCCCAGGTCCTCAAACGCCACATGGCGAAGGGCGACTGCGGTGCCTCCATGACCGGCCCCGCCAGTGTCGTGACGCATGCTCCAACTCAAAGCTGTCCAGCGTTTTCCACATGATATTTGAATTCATGCGGTGCAGCCATCTGAGAACGTCACGTTTGCGGCTCTCCCTTGTATCATTGTCGGACGGAGCGGTATATATTACCGGATATAGAGCTCGTTTTCAGGCCAGTTCCGAGGGAAAATGGCTACTGCCAAGACGCTTCCTCTTGTTCGCCACGCCTATCCGGACCTCATACGAGCAGATGCTGATCAACGGCAAGCGGATTGATGCCTGCATCGGGCCAGCCCTTCGCGCAACCCGGCGACCCGCGAATTACACGCGACTGTTGCCGAGGACATGAGCGAGGAGTCAACTGGGGGCGACGGCCCGCAAGGTTTTCGAGGGGCATGGACCTCAAAGCCCTATGAGCGCCAAAGCCCATCGCCTCGGTGGCCGGGTTCAGACGGATTGCGCCAATACAACAATCGGATGTTCATATGAGGGGAGGAGGACAACATGAATTTTGACACCGACAGACGCGGCGCGCTGTTTGGTCTTGGCGCCGGCCTGATGCTATCAGGGCTCACGCAAAACGCAGCGCATGCCGCGATCGAGCCACCGCTAGAGCCCGCCGCTGCTACCAACCTGCAGGAACTGTCGCGGACGCTGGCCGGCATGCCGCGGCGACGCGATTTCAAGAGCCGCCCCATGATCGCCGACAATCCGGCACTATGGGATGCAGCACCGCTGAACGCGGTGCTGGCTTACAAGGGCGGCGCGAAGCAGGCCTGGGACAATACCGATTTGACAGGTCCCTGGCTCAATGGCATGCGCAATTCCCTGAATTCGCAAATCTGGGGCTTTAAGGAGCCCAACTTCCTGTGCGTGTCAGCGACCCATGGCCCGGCGCATCTGGCGCTCTACGACCAGGATACGTGGGACAAATACCAGTTAGCGAAACTTCCCGGCGGCAATGTCACCCGCAACACGTTCATTATCGCGCCGCCGGCGTCGGCCCGGGATCCCGCGGATTTCCAATCGATGGAGGGCGCGTTCTCGTCGAAGGACAACAGCATCGTGGTTCTGCAGCGGCGAGGTGTCGTATTCATGGCCTGCCACAATGCCATTTGGGAACTCGCCGAAAGCCTTGTGGCCAGCGGCCAAAATCCCGACCATCTGACGGTCGACAAGATCGCGGCCGAGCTGTCTAATCACCTCATTCCTGATGTCGTGCTAACACCTGGCGCCGTCGCCACCCTCGTGAACCTTCAGCAAGCGGGCTTCGCGTACTCCCGGTGAGGATCTCTTGGTGAGCCATGTTACGGTTGCTGTTTGCTCTTGCGCTTTTGCTGACGATTGCTTCCGCCGAGCGACGGGCATTCGCACAAACGACACCTGCGGATCGCCTCAAGGCCGTTGAGGCGATCTACCCGCCGTGGCGGCACGGCGATCGCAGCGACGTTGCCGACCGAGGCTTTGAATTCACGGTGCCGCCGGCGGACGTGCTCGCCGATTTCCACGGCAGCCTGGACAATCCACGGCTCGTGCTGTTCGCCTCCGGCAACTATTTTTTTGCCTTGGGGGAGCTGGTGACGGCCTTTGGAGACACCCATCCGCAGTATCGCGGTCATGTCTTCTACGAAACGCTGCCGCCCGGCCTGCTGCTCAAGCAGATGGATGCCGGCGGCACGGTGACGTCCGGCAATATGACATGGACTGTGAAACCGGACATCTATCTCGCCGAACTCGCCGCGAGCACGCAGTTGGTCGAGAGCGGCCGGCTTGTGGCCCCGGTCATTACTTTCGCCACCAATGATCTCGCCATCATGGTGCGGGCCGGCAATCCGGTCCGTGTTGCGACGCTGGCAGACCTCGGGCG
Organism: Xanthobacteraceae bacterium; assembly: GCA_030043175.1. Next base: position 5,055 of record JASHYD010000652.1, read on the forward strand.
CGCCGGTTTGCCGCTTGCCATGCCCAATCCGGAATTCGAAGGGGTGGCGAGGCAGATCCGGGCCTCGTTGGTGAAGGCGGGCGGTGAAGCGCTGGCCGAACTGGTCTATGGCAAGAAGGTGAGGGATGGGCAAACCGTGCTCACGCGCATTCACCATCGCCAGACCCCGCTGTTTTTGATGCAGCACCTGGTGGAGGCCGGAGTCACGTGGAGGTCAGAGGCGATCTTCCAGGAAGAGATCGGCAATCCGATCGAGCACGTCGATATCCCGACGGAGGTCAACACGCTCGCGAACTACAGCGCCGCCATGGTAGCGGGCGCCCCCCACGTGCAGGCTGCCCGCGCATGGCTCGATTTCGTCGGCTCCGACAACGCTTTTAAGATTCTTGAGCGTTACGGCTTCAAACGCTTTGTCGTGCAGCCTCAATAGTCGCAGCAGTGAGAATCTTCGCGGCGGACGCGCACAAAAAATCTCGATGATCCCTCTGTTTTGTTGCAGCACCGGTCGCCATCTCGGACAGCTTCACGGTCTGTCGCCGCATGGACACGCTATCTCTATAGAGATATAACGGTGTGCCCACCGACATCGGCAAAGCGTTCCGATTCGAGGTCTCGATAAACAATGCGCCTGGGAGGCACGATTGACAGCCCATGAAGAACAGGCTGGCCGCAGACCACCGCCATTTGTCTTGCACGTCGCCGGCGATGTTGCGCCAAACGGCGAAGCCATCGGCCTGCAGATCGAGCGCAGCGAGCAGGGCCCGGTCGATCTCTGCCTGCGGACCCAGGATGTGAAATATCTCGTCAGCATGCTTCTGAACCTGGGCTGCGAGGCACGGCGCCGACAGGCCCCCGCACGAACGGATGCCCCGCCGACCGAAGCTATTCCGTTGCCGCTCGACGCGATCAACGTTGGCCAGAGCGATGACGACCAGACCTTTCTGCTACTCGAAGTAGGCATCGCTTCACTCATGTTCATGTTGTCGCCTGGCTGTTTGGAACAGATTGGGCAAACCATACTTCTCCTGAGCGCCAAAACCTCATCGACTTCGTCCTGAGTTGTCCATGGTTCTGCTCGAGCCGTCGGCTGCAAGCTTTCATCGGGGGGCGCGCGCAATGAAAGCCAACATCTGCTTGAGTTCGACGCCGGAAAGCTGCCGCGATCGCGATGGCGCACGAACGGACCGCCCCGAACGTGCCACAGGTCACTTGAGCGGACCGCAAATGCGCCCGTCGGCGACGATCCGCTCGGCAAGCTCATCAAATAGGGCCACGTCCTGATGGTCGATACCGCGAACCCAGATCGGCCCGGCGGTCGCGGATTGAACCAAGCGGTACACCGCAAACAATCTCACGTGCCGGAACCGTCATCTCAAGGCCGGAACAAAGCCGCGTGCCTTGGCTCACCGGCGTGTGCGGTCAGTTTCCGCAACGTCGCGGCCGCGAAAGCGAGATCGGGACGCTTTAGGAGCG
>JASHYD010000653.1 GCA_030043175.1 Xanthobacteraceae bacterium
GTCGTCGTGGGCGCTCCAGAAGTCGTACTCGCGTCGACCGATGAGGTAGCGCGCCTTCGGGAAGGTCGGCGGCCATTTGCCGTTCTCGAGCATCGTGTTCCAGCCGACGTGGTCGACGTGCAGGTGCGTGCACACCACGGCATCGACTCCGTCGCGCGACCAGCCGGCCTCGCCAAGGTGCTGCAGGAACGGCGTCGCCAGCGGCTGGCCGCCGGTGATCTCGCGAGGTCGGTCGTTGCCGACGCAGGTGTCGACGACCAGCTTCAGCCCCGGCGCCTCGACCAGCAGCGCGTGGATGCTGAGCTTCAGGTTATCGTCCTCGCCGACGAAGTGCTGATAAAGCCACGCCAACTTGCGCAGCTCCGCGGCCGTGGCCTGCGGTATGACCTTGGCCGGCACCGGCAAATCCATCTCGACGATGTGAGTGACCTTCACCCGGCCCACTTGCCAGCTAAGCATCGCGCTCACGCCTCCTCGCTCGAGGTTCGACCCGACGGACCTTTAGGCGCCCGCGGCTCAGTTATCCATCCGGACGGCGTCGCCGTCGCAATTGCGCGGGAGTCCTTACCTCATCGTCAAGCTCGCGCCCTTACCCTTCAGCCATCGCCCAAGGTCTGATCCATTTCGCGGGCTGGCTCCTGCTCGGCACAAGGTCCGACGAGACGGGCCGGAACGCCAGCAGCGGTGCAACGAGCCGGCACAGCTTTCAACACAACACTGCCCGCCCCTATCTTGGCGCAAGCACCAATTTCAATGTTACCGAAGATGCCAGCGCCGGCCCCAATCATAACGCCCTCGCGAATTTTCGGATGGCGGTCGCCGTGTACTTTGCCGGTTCCTCCGAGAGTTACCCCCTGGAGCATTGAGACACCGTCCTCAACGACTGTGGTCTCGCCGATAACGACACCAGTGCCGTGGTCGATCATTATGCCTCGGCCGAGACAAGCCGCGGGATTGATATCGATGCCAAAAACCAGCGCCATTCGGCTCTGAAGATAGAGCGCCAGGGCGCGCCGCTCTCGATGCAGCAATGCGTGAGCAAACCGATAGGCCTGAATGGCATGGAAACCTTTATAAAATAACAGAGCCTCCAGGGGAGAGTTACAGGCGGGATCGCGTTCGCACACGGCAGCGAGATCAGCACGAGCTGCAATCCCGATCTCTGCATCATCCATAGTAAGGGCGTCGAATACTTGACGCAGCAGCATGGCCGGAACATCTTCATTGCCGAGCCGCTGGGCAAGGATGTAACTGAGGGCATACTCGAAACAGGACTGATTAAGCACGCTTGTACGCGCGAGGCTGCCAAGGACGGGCTCCTCGTCAGCCAAGGAGGTGGCGGCGTGGCGGATGGTATCCCAAATCGAATCGTGACCAGCGAGCTGCCCGACGTGTTTCATAAGAACCTCCAGGCTTCGAATTGCCGTGCCAAGGTGAAGGCGACCGATCACACTCGGGTCAGCACCTGATTGCTGAACCCGAGGAGTCTTCGTTGGGCACCATACAGTTGAACACTGCCACGCAGACCCGCACTACTCGATGACACGAGACGTAGGACAAAAACCCGTGAGGACCTGTGGATGCCGAGAGCCATCACGAACTCCCACCGCCTCATCAATGACCCACTTGCCCGAATTGCATTCAGCCTAAGTCAGAACTTGATCGCGTGGGAACCGGGTTTGGGCTCACACCCGGTGCCTTTGACCACTTCCGTAGTTGGCCCAATTCTGCCCACCTACCCGGTGCACCAATGTCGCCAGTCATCTGAGGTACTCCGAACGCACCGGTCCAATGGCCGCCATGGCCGTTTTTGATCCGAAGCGGTCATCGTCGCCTCGATTGCGGCAGCTTTCTTGCCCTGAAATCACCGCAACGGCAATCGCTGCCGGACGACGGCGGCATGCAAGTGCGCGCCGTGGAGCAAGCCTTTATCATTAAAGTCATACGACGGATTGTGCAGTGGTGCCGAACGCTCGCCGTTACCGGCGAACACGAAGCAGCCGGGCACATGTCCTAAGAACCGAGCGAAGTCCTCTGATGCCGTCACAGGCTCGCGCGCAGTTGCGACGTGCTCGTGATCGAATACTGTACAGGCCGCAACAAAGGCTTCATCGATCAGGAAGGGATCGTTGAGCAGGGGTACGAACTCGCGCGTATAGTTCACCTCGACCGCAACATCGTACGTGCGGCCAGTTCCTTCGGCGATCCCTCGCATCTGTTTTTCGATCTCGGCGCTAATCTCGGGGCGGAAGCTGCGCGCATCGCCGAGGATGCGGGCAAGTCCGGGCAACGCGTTGCGGGTACCGTCGGTGATCAACTCCGTCACAGAGACCACGCCAATATCGTTAGGGCTTAGCCGACGGGAAACAATCGTCTGTAGGTTCATGACTGTTGCGCAAGCGGCAACAAGCACTTCCTTCCCCCAATGCGGGCGGGCGGCGTGACCGCCCACACGTTTCAGCACAATCTCGAAGTTGTCTTCCGCCGACATCATGGGCCCGGCGCGAGTCTCGAAATGACCAACTGGGAGGCCCGGCATGTTGTGCAACCCGTAGATCTCTTCGAACGGGAAGCGCTCGATTAGACCGTCGGCAATCATGGCGAGTGCACCTTTGCCCCATTCCTCTGCTGGCTGGAAGATGAAACGCACCGTGCCGCCGAACGCGCCTTGCTCGGCAAGGAGCTTGGCCGCGCCGAGTAACATCGCCGTGTGGCCGTCATGGCCGCACGCATGCATCGTGCCCGGCGTCTGCGATCGGTAACTCTGCTCGCCCTGTTCCGTGATGCGGAGTGCATCCATGTCGGCACGGAGCGCTATGGCCCGGTCGCCGTTACCGCGTTTGAGCGTGCCGACAACCCCGGTGCCGCCAATCCCTTCGGCCACCTCGTCAAAACCGAACACCCTAAGCTTGGCAGCGACGAAAGCGCTGGTGCGCCATTCCTCGAAACCGAACTCCGGATGGGAGTGCAAATCGCGGCGCCAAGCGGTCATTTCCCGTTCGAGTCTATCCAGGTCGAGAGACAAGCTGATCTCCTTAAAAGTGTAACGCGTTATCGCGCTCCTGACCGAACTCTGGCAATGCCGCTCGCAGCGGGGGTCAAGACAGTATCGGGCATCGCGCCTTATAAGCTCGCAGTAGCGCGCTGGATCGGTGGCGCCTCAGGTTGCTGCACTTCCTGTAGAAAGCGGTCGCAAAGCTTCGAGCCTGGGCGGGTCGAAACGCACGACAGACTGGTCTCCGCGAAGCCTCGAAGCGCCGGGGCTTTCACGATCACTTTGCAGGAAACGCACCGTCCCAGTCGCTTCTCCACAGCCTGAGCAACGGCAGTTCGGAACAGATCGAAGGGGTCCCTCGACCTCAAACGCGACCTCGCACATGAGCACGCTGACCGAGCCGGTGCGACGGAAGGTCGTGCGCAGTTAAGATTTAGCACTCTTCGCCGCATTGACCATCGTCATTGCAGCGCTGCTGTTCGTGCGAGGCGCACCGAAGTGGTGCTAGCCTATTGACTCGTTAACCGGCCGCCTTGGGGCGGCTCGTTTCTGTTATTGGCTCATAGCGTCGAACCTCGAAACTCCATCCGCAATCTAGATGGTGTCCGAATTCTTTCAACATCGCAGGACCTCTGGAGGTCGTGTCAGACCGCCAACGACGGAGGCTGGTGCACGCCGCCGGCATCTTGCCGCCATTGGTGGATAAGTCGCAGTTACCTTTCGAGGCATTTGCATGGCTAGAAGGGGCGGAACATGGCGGACACGCACGACGTCGGCTTTCGGTCTTACCTGGCCTCCGACTTCGAGGCCGTGGCTGCTCAGTGGACGCGCGTCAACCGGGAGCTGGCACCCGCGGGAATGGAAGCCCTGTTCGAGCAATACATCTCGACCACGATCAAGGAAGAGCTTTCGCGTCTGCTCGATATCTTCTCGCTGGCGAGACGCAATGCCTTCTGGGTGGTCGAGTTAACCGACGGCAGCCGACGGATCGTGGGCACGTTCGGCATCGAGTGTCACGACAGCGACACGACAGAGCTCCGGCGCATGTACATCGATGCGGGGTGGCGCGGCCGCGGCTTGGCTCAGCGTATGCTGCACAGGTCCGAGGAGATGGCCCGCGAGCTCGGCTTCTCTCGCATGATCGTCAGCACTGCCAACGTCCAACGCGCCGCGTTGCGATTCTATACCAAAAGCGGGTTCAAGCGCGTCAGAAGCGAAATCGCTGAGGCCATGACAGTCAAGCAGGCGGGCGGAGGGCTCCTGCGCCACTACTTCGAGAAGGTACTCTAGAGTTTCGTGAGGGGCTCGCCGCGGCAGCATTATGCCAGCGCCTCCAAGCTGCGATTCGAGCCGACCTCGACAGGCAAAGGCCGCAATAAACGGGTCCGGTAGGTGCGGGGTTGGACCTTTTGGCTACCTTCTCTCCGTAGTCCCAATCGGATGCTACTTGTTCCGTCGGAACCATGCACGATAGGCCGATGGAGAAGCGCCGACGACACGCCGGAAGGCGGCCCGGAAGGTCTCCAACGAGCGATAGCCGGATTGCTCCGCGATTGCCTGAAGCGCGTCATCCGTGGCCTCGAGCAGCTCGCGTGCGCGGTACATGCGTTCACGCTGCAACCAATCCGTCGGAGAGAGACCGACGCTTTCCCGGAAGCGCCGCTGGAAGGTGCGTTCGCTCATGGCGGCCCGTTTCGCAAATGTCTTCACGTCGAGGGGCTTGGCAAGGCTTTCCCTCGCCCAGTCCATCGCCGCTCCCATGCGGCCAGGCCGCTCCTGTACGGGAACGGCGATGGACTGGGACTGCCCGCCATCCCTGTGCGGCGGCATGACCAGGCGCCGCGCCACGCTGTTCGCAACCCTGCTGCCGAGATCCCGCCGGACCAGATGCAGACAGGCATCGATGCCGGCTGAACTGCCTGCGGATGTGATGACGTTGCCGTCGTCGACGTAGAGCACGTCCTCTTCGAGGCCGATCTCGGGATACATGCGCTTGAGGTCCGGCATGTGGCGCCAGTGCGTTGTCGCGCGCTTGCCGTCGAGCAGACCCGCCGCCGCCAATACGAACACCCCTGAGCAGATTGACAAGCATCGTGCGCCGCGATTCGATGCGCGCACGATTGCTTGCAACAGACGCTCTGGCGGCCGCTCGACACGGTCCCGCCAACCCGGAACGATGATGGTGCGAGCATACTCCAGCGCGTCGAGGCCGGTTGTCGTCTCGATGACGATGCCACCGATGGCGCGCGACCTGCGCCCCTCAGCCGAGACTGCGCAAAACTCGTACCAGGGAAAATCGAACTCCGGACGAGGCAGTCCGAACACTTCCACGGCGATGCCGAACTCAAACGTGCACAGGCCATCGTAGGTGAGCGCGGCAACGAGGCCGGGCGACGATTGAAAGGATGGGCGCTTCGTCATTGGCGGATTCTTACCATATTTTGTCGCTTACGCCGCTCGCGTCTCACTCTCTCAGTACGCATGTTGGCACCGCCACGAACAGGGAGCCACAACATGCCGACCTATGTCACCGCGCCGCCGGCCGCGTCGTCCGAAATCGCCCTTCGTCACTTCGAGGACATGCTCGCCTTCGAGACCGACTGCTGGGATGTGCACGAAAGCCTGAGGTCAGCTAACCACGACTTCATCGTCGTCGACGTTCGCGGGCCGAATGCGTTCGCCAAGGGGCACGTGAGAGGAGCGATTAACATCCCGCACCAGGAGATCACCGCTGAGCGTATGGCTCAGTACTCGACTAACAAGGTATTCGTAGTCTACTGCGCCGGCCCTCATTGCAACGGCGCCAACAAGGCGGCCGTTCGCCTCGCGCGCCTCGGTCTGCAGGTAAAGATGATGATCGGCGGCGTGAGCGGCTGGCTCGACGAAGGTTTCTCGCTGGTGACCTGATGCCATGACGGCCGACAGTCGAGCCTGCCATCTGTGCGACACTCGACGGGCCGCCTGCGCTGCGGACTAGGCGGCAGCGTGCGATGGCACGCTCGACAGCGCAAAATCAGGTGATGTCAAACCGGGGGCTGACCCATCCGCAGAAGCAGTTTATTGGGATAGAAATCGGGCGCGCCTCGCTGTAGGTGGGGGGTTTCCGTTCCTGCTCTTTCGATTGCAAGACGGGTTCACAGTCCCACCCTGGCTCACGGTTCCCGAAGCCCCCCTATAATCCCGGACGGCCAGATTTCCCAGGTCCGGTTTGAAACCTTGGCTTT
>JASHYD010000654.1 GCA_030043175.1 Xanthobacteraceae bacterium
ATGTTCTTCGCTTCTGGCGGGGCCCCGACTTTCTGCTGCTGCGCCAGCACAGGTGCGGTGCACAGGCATGTCACAACCGCTACTACTGGCGCCCAAACTTGAACTGCGTCGCGAGTCATGGGGGGTGCCCTCCTCTTCCCTGGGCAAAGCCGATTTCATCTTCCCGGGCAAAGCTGATTTTCAATGAGCGTAACACATAAACAGGCCTGATAATCAACAACCCTGAACAAAATCCCTCTTTAAGAACAAGCTATATCGCTCTTTCGTACGGGGTTGGTTCTATAGGTGTCCAATAGGCTGACAGGCGCGCTGCGCACAGAACATGCGCTGCGGCATGGCTGTGAGAGCCAACGATTGGCTCTCAATTCCAAATTGCCGTCAGCAGACGGCATTCTCAGTGGACAGGATTACGCGCGCGGCGGCGCTCCGAGTCGGCCGGTTTGGTGATACCGCCGCCGGTCGAATTCGGCCCACTCGCCCGTTCATTGCCGACCCAGTTTTCGCGAGTCCTGCCTTTTGGAATATTCTGTGGCACGCCGCTCAAAGAATTGAGGATTTCGACCAGCCAGGGCAGCGGATGTGGCCTTATCTGGCGATAGCCGCCCTCGATGGCTTCGAAGTAGCCGAAGACGGGCTCCCTTGAGCTGGGTGAGCCGCCAATCTGCGACGCGGCGGAGTTAGGTGTGAATGTGTTTCAGGCTTTATGCCTTCAACCCCGCGAGCCCGAAAGCCGAGCGACGAATTTCTCCTCCAGTTTCACGGATGGTCCCCACGTCGGCAATGTCGGAGACCATGTAGTGATAGTTCGTAATCGAAACACTTCGTCATCCCTTGCGCACCTCCATCCGGAGGTCGACACGACCCTGGCGTCACGTCAAGCTCTCGCAGATGATATTGGGAGCAAAGGCCGAGCGGACGTTTCGAGATCCCGAACAGGCGGGAAAGCAGGCGGAAACAAGCCACGACGGGATCGTCCGGCTGTCGGAAACGCGCACCTCCGCCGTGGTGGCGGTTGGCGTTCCGCGCAAAAATCATGAGCTCCGTCATGTCGTTTCAACGGGAAATAGCGAAGAGAATCGCCGCCCGGGTCCGTGTCAGCCTAGCATGCCCCCACGGACAGGCGAAACAACCGCAATTGCTCCAACGCTGCAGCATTTGGCGTTGTCGCAGATACGTTTCAGGTGAACTCCTGCCCCCGATAGGCATGCCGATCAGAAATCCGGTTTGTCAGCCTGCGGAATCGGATCGAGATTTTGATTCGCGAAATGCTCCGTCTCATTCTCGGCGCAAACCATCTCCACCATCTCCGCCTCGTTCTTGCGCCATGTCTGTCTAAGTGTAAGCGGCCCGTTGAATGTGTCGGGATCTTCCACCGTTACGATCGCGGTCAAAGTCCTGCCGTCCCGGCTGATGGCGAACCGCTCGACGACGTGAAGTTTATCGGTGTGCGGCGTGCGGAAAGAATCGATGTAGTGATACTTGCCGCCCGCAAGCCCGATCGTATCGACCACAAGCGTGTCCCCGCCCTCGTAATGGCCGATGGATTCGCCAAACCAGGAAGGCTTCACTTTTTCCGAGTGCTTGTCGGTGAGATAGATGCGGCGCACGAAATGATCGCGCTCCCATATCATCCAGACTTCCTTCGGCGTCTGGAGGAAATACATAGGTTGGAGAAAAAGGAGTTGGCCCGGCACGCCCCCAGGCCAGCAGCGCGATTGGGAGGTAAAGGGGATCGCCATCCTGCCGCTCAGCACCTCCTCGTTCGTTGCCTCCATCTGCTCCGCGGCCCAAGGTTTCAGGATCGGATCCTTCGTGTTCACGATTGCGGGCCGGAGGTCGCTACCTCCAGAACAACCACCATTTTGACACTGGCTTCTATAAGGATATTTGGGATCGGTCTTCATAGGCCCGTGCCCCGAACCCGGCGGAGGGTCGAGCTGAAAGTCCCAGAAGTTCACGTTCCAGCCGACATCTCGGGACCCAAGTTGGGGAATGGAATCCTCTACAGGCCCGGCTACGGAAAGAGACGCAATAAGGGTGATTGCAAGAAAGCCAGCGACAACACCGCCTGCTAGCAGGCGGCTCCGCAAAGTCGATACCAAAATGTGTCCTATAAACGACGACATAGGCGTTTTTCTCCACATCACAAGGAACCGGGAAATTACCAAGTTAACGACCCCATCGACCACTTTGAGCGGCGCCATGCCTAAAACCCTGGCGCGACGCCGATTCGGACATTGTCCAGCTCGTGATCATATTGGATGCCGAGCGGTCAGTGCGGCCCGATGACTGGTCGACCATCTTTGAACTTGATCCTGTTGAGATTCCAAGCTCCGCCCGGCGCTCCGCTCCGCAGCGGATCGATCGTCAATTCAAGTTCGTCTCCGGGCTTTAGAACCTTGCTCAACCAGCCGCCGCTACGGGTCAGACCGCCTGGCGGGCTGCCCTCAAGATTCCAGAGCTGCGTTCCGCCCTTGCCATCCATGACATCGAGGATGATGAACGTGTGGGGACCCATATATCGAAGTTCCTTCACAGTCCCAGCCAGCTGCATCGGATGCTCTTGGTCGAACATCGGAAAGTAATGATGTGCCGATGACGGAACACCAGACCCCCGAAAGCGCGATTGCGGCAGACAAAGCTGCCAGGCGTTGCCTCATATGTCACTCCATTCCAAGCGCGTCCGAGCGTTAACAGGGCCTCGACGAGGCCGTAAACGGCTTGGTTCATGTGTTGTGTCGATTGACCATCTCGTTGAGAGAGCCAGCCCATATTCTGTCATCGTCCCCTGACCACCCGCTGAAGCCAAGTTGAATGCCAGCTGAATTTTTTTGCCATACTCGCTGGGCGCATCCCAAAGTATCTGGCTGAGCCACAGTAGAGGCCGGCTCTTTACTTGAGTGGCGACGTCAATGTTCATTTAACGAGATCACATAATAACTCGTGAGTGACTCATTTCCTGCTGTGCCAAGCATATCTGCTTGCTTCGACAGATCGGTTTTGTAGTGTGCGATAGAATTTTTCCATGAAATTGCGTATTTTATGGCCTAAGAAGTCAGGCGGAATATCCTCAGATTGCGGCTGAACCGCCTGCGCACTCCCTTGCGACGCACTTCTGTGCTAGGGGTTACTTTGTATCCACGGTCGAACGGGATTAACAGCAGATATGGGAATACATCAAGAGACAGGAAGCAGAGGATACACGTTTGGAGCAGTTGAACCTGTGGCGGCCATTGCAGTAGAGCGGCGTGGATTTGGCATACCCTCAAATTCTGCTTGCGAATCGCAAGCGTCAAAATGCGATATTGTTCTCGCAGCAGATGGGCTCTTTCATCGCTCCCACAGCGCGTGGGTGATAGGTCTGCCGGGAGGACCACGGCATGTTGAAAGGGCCCGGATTGTCTACGGGGATCGCAACCTGCAGCGTCTTCCAGCATCAGTCAGCTGGAAGCGCTCGGAGTTCACGCTCCCGGGGCCCTATTCAAAATTCCGACTTGTTTGCGGTCGGCACGGCAGAGTCCTTTCCGGTGTAATATTCATGGGGATTGTCCGCGTCTTCCTTCGCCGCTTCGTAGCCGAGTAGTCGGTAGCGCTCCACTATATGGAGAACCGGGCTGTGCGGCGTGCCGTACATGTCAACCACGGCAAACGGCCCGATCTTGAAGGTGACGCACCTTTCATGATCGGCTCTTCAGCGGGCACGGCGGCGGTGGCCACCCCCAGCAGCGGGTCTCAGCGGACACCCTCAGCACCACGGGAATCTCCAGCTCGAGCACCTTGGCGGCCTTGCGGTTGATGACGAAGTCGAACTTGGTCGACGCTTGGACCAGCAGGTCGGCCGGCTTGGCACCCTTAAGAATGTTGCCGGTTTACACCTCGACGTGATGTGCCGATCACTCAGCACGAGCGACCGCGAATCGGCGAGAAGAACCCAGAATGCCTAAAGGTGCCCTCTAGGAGCCACTCTGGAACAGACTAAAGAACAGACACTTCCAGGCGTAGCCTGGAAGTGTCTGAAGTCAGAAGTTAGGAGGCACAACGGTGCGCGAGCGCCGTCGTACTTTTCTATCGAAGCATTGTAGAGCACCTTTGTCGAATCGAATTTCATTACATTTAATGGTTACCAACACATACAATCATACAATAGATAGTTGAACTGACTATATCTATGGATCGATCACAGATGCTAAAACATTGCCATATAGGTTTGAGAATAGGAAAATCGAAAGCTCCGGCCCCCGTTCATGTCTAAGGCCATAATTCAAGCCGCAGCGCAGGCCGGCCTGTTCAACGTCTTCATGGGTGAATTCAATTTCTCTGACTTGCCCGAGAGGCGCTACTGCTGATCGCCGTCTTTGCTGTGCTGACAGTCGGCCTAACGACGGAGTACTGGAGCGGGCGGGCCTCGGCGCCTGACCTGATTTTCTCGGTGACCGCCTTTTCCCTGGTCGTCACTCGCGCCACTACGCTCGCCAGCGGGCTTTCGCGGCATGATCAACGGCGCCGGCGACGTGTCCGAGGGCATCGACTACATGAAGAGGGCCGAGGCGGCCAACGCGGGCGCCCCTTTACGCACCGCTATCCCCCGCCGCGCCGACGGTCTGGAGATCGAGCTTGAGGACGTGAGCTTCTCCTATGAGGGGGCGGAGAGGCCCGTCCTGTCCTGCGTGAACATGCACATCCACACTGGCGAGATCGTCGCCATCGTCGGGCCGAGCGGGGTCGGCAAGTCCACGCTCGCTCGCATCCTGCAGGGCCGCAACCGGCCGCAGACCGGAATTCTCAAGCTCAACGGCATGATCCAGGGCGAGGGCGACTTCGCCGACGGAATCAACCCGGTGGCCATGGTCGCCCAGGAGCCGACGATGTTCCACCGAACGATCTGGGACAACATCGTGCTGGGCGAGCTTCGACCGGGCGGACGTGGAACGGGCAGCAAGTCTGGCCGGCATCCACAATTTCATCTGTGGGTTGAAGGACGGCTATCAGACTGTGGTCGGCGAGCGCGGAATGACCCTGTCGGGCGGCCATCGCCAGCGAATCGCCATCGCCCGGGTGTTCCTGCGGAATGCCCCATGTCTCGTCCTCGACGAGCCGACCTCGGCGGTCGATCTGCAGACTGAGGCCCAGCTGATCGCTTCGATCCGCCAACATGGTAAGGACCGCACGATCGTCATCATATCCCACCGCCCTTCGACAATCCGGATGGCCCGCCGCATCTTTCTCCTCGGCGAAGGACGCGTGCTGGACTCCGGGACGCACGAGGAGCTGGCCGCGCGCTCTCCGATGTACGCGGCCCTGTGCAACGGTGAAAGTGCGGCGGCCTGAACGGGCTTCAAGCCGCCCGCTCCATCCGCCTGAAACCGGCTGGATGATCGCATAAGGAGAAACGGCTTAGCTCAGCAAGATCCCCTCGAGCCGCTTGATCTCCCGAGCACGCGAGGCGACGGGCGTGCCCGGCAAATTACCCGTGTCCCCTTTTCAAAATGCATCAACCAGGCGCGTCTTACGCCGTCGCCATGGTACACGCTTCCGATCCAGATTCTGTACGATCCCTCAGGAGCTGTAGCGTCCCTTCTGGAGCAATCCAAGGGCGAACGGTTTGACGTATCAGAAGACGACATCGACTTTTCCATCAGCAAAGGCTTGTCTGCTACACATGAGACCTACCGACGCGCCATGCGCGGGGAATTGATCTACGCCCAAACACGCTTCTGGACGAGTTGCGCCAGCACGTCATGCAGGCTGACGACTGGCTGTTTGGGAGAACGCCAAGAACCGCCGTTTTCGCCAAATTTGAACGACGTGGCGACCGGGAAACCTTAGCGGCGTTGGCCGCTTCCTATCCACGTCAAACGTTGAGGCCATCCTCCGTTCCCTGCACGGCCTTGCGCGGCTCTACAGGGGTCAAATAGCGGGGTGCACGAGCAATTCCGGCCGTCGCGGCCGCTGTCCGCGGACCTCGAAGCGCTCGACATGGTATTGGGCGCTGTTATGCCGCCATCGTCCTGAGACATCAGATCTTGCGCGCGTCAGCGGGCAGACGATCCGATTACGCGTTCGCGACAAGCTTCCGGGGAGGCAAAGCTCGGCCTCCTAGACGCGACCTGCAGCGACATGGATTTGCAACGCACTGGTGTTGCCCCCCAATTATCGCGACTGCTACGTAGGTGCGCATTCGGACATTCAGTAGGCCAATGCGGGGGCATCACCGGCCCTCCAGCATCCGGGCAATGCGCTCCGCAGCGCGCCTGGCCCACATCGCCCTCGGCCACCAGAGCGTCGTCCCGGTCGCCCTTCTTACCCTGGTCGCCCAACGCCTAAGAAAGCCGCCTTTAGGCGGGTGTGATTCCCAAATGATGTGGAGGATTATCAGGCGGCACAATCGGCCTCGATCTTCACGC
>JASHYD010000655.1 GCA_030043175.1 Xanthobacteraceae bacterium
CGGCGCAGCCGAGCGACATATTGCCGAGATGCATCAGGTGCCAGTCATTGGCCGAACCGTTGTCGGAATTGTACTGGCACATCGGCGACACCACGACGCGGTTGGCAAGCGTGAGCCCACGCAGGGTGATCGGAGAGAAAAGAACGCTGACCATAGATCTTACCTCGGTGTGAGCTTTTCGAATTCAGAGTGGATGCGTCGCAGATTCTGCGCGAATTCGGATCGCGGTGATGACAAGGATCGGCCGGCAGACCGAAGCGGAATTTCTGGTGATTTCGCAAGCCGTATCGCTCATCGCCTGGTGAAAGCCAGCGATGCTGAGGGCGCGCAACAAACGGCCGAGGAGATCGTGTGCCCTCGGGTGTTGCCGGCAACGTAGTCGCCCATCGTTGCGGTTTCGGTTGCCACGTCTGTGGCACAGACGCAGATCGCCCTCGCATCAGCGACGGCCGTCCCGTCGGGACGTCTTTTACTGCTCACACTGTCGTATAGGCGCCAGTAACGCTCATACATGAGTGCGCGTTCGACTGTTGTGCCCGGCACCCACTGCGCGTGTCCAATACCGCCGTTAAATCGCCGCTGGGCACACACCGGAAAGCCATTTCGGCCCCTTACTGCACGTCCGGCGGCGCCCTCCGTGGGCCCGTCTGCGTCCGTGACGACTTTTTCGAGACAGGCGAGCTGCTCCAGCACCATCATTTCGGTCACTGAATCAGCTCCTGAGCCGCCCATCTCCGTGCGGGGCTTGAGCTCGACCATGCCCATCGTCCGTAATGCAATAACGGCTTCGTGCGAAAGCGTGCCGGGCTCCTCGCTCTTAGCGCCGCAAGCTCGCAGAACCGGAGCGATTTTATCGACGTCATCGAGCAGCGCCTCTCTCTTTTGCTTTCGATCACTTGGAAATGCGTCGCCCATCTTACCTCCCCAACCTTGACTTGTCAGCGTCTGGCTTTTTGCGCCTCTTGGCCCTGAGCGCGAATTCATGTTCTCTCCCGCTGCTGCACATTTGCTGGCGAGTCCACTTGAAGCCTGAGCACGCGGCTAAGAATTAACCTAGGATCGTGCGCGCTGTTGGAACGCCAGGCCACAACCTGGTCGGGTCTCACCAAGACAAGATCCGCGCCGTAAATGTCGCGAATACCATCTGGTGGAAGATCGAGGACTTTAAGGTCAACGCCAGCTTCGGCAGCCGCCTCGATAAGACCGTTAGTCTCCTCTCCGGTCGAGAATCTTAACAACGTCCATTCAAAACCGAAGCAATCGTACAGCGATGTATCATGAGAGAGCCACGCATGCGGTGCGCGGCCGCCCGGCTTGGCGCAAGCCACATACACATTGGCCTCATCGCATGGCGGCGTAGTGCCGTCATCAATGATGATGGGTGATCCATCATAACGGCCACCGAATGTAATGCCCGGGATATCGAATTCAGCTTTGCCATGAGCGGCGAGATATTCGCCGGCTTCGCGACGCGCTCTCTTGCCTTCAGCAGTGTCGTCCTCGATTTCAGGAACGGGCCTGAAGTTGCCGATCGAGTCGGCAAATGCTCTTGCGAATCGTGTATTGCGATTCGCGATCGGTTGGCGCTCCGCTTCGTATGTATCGAGGAGACCAGCACTTGCCTGACCCCGAACGACGCTGGCAAGCTTCCAGCCCAGATTGACGGCATCTTCCACCGCCGTGTTGTACCCGAGCCCCCCTGTGGGAGTGAACAGATGCGCGGCGTCTCCGGCAATGAACACACGTCCCCGCTGAAAGCGTTCGGCGACCAGGGCAAAGCCGGCCGTCCATGTCCCCCGCGATAAGATTTCGAGGTCGATTTGAGCCCCTACGGCCGCACGAAACATCGCGGCTGCGTGATCGTCCGTGATCTCGTCTTCCTTCTCGTGGGGTCGCAATTGGGTATGGAACGCAAACTCACCCTTGCCGTCCACTGCCGCCATAAAGGCGCGGCGCTCGCGATTAAAGGTGACGTTCATCCAAGCGGGAGGGTGTGGGACGATGCTATAGAAATCGGGCGCACGCAGGTAAATGGCATGCATGCGACCACCAAAAAAATCTCGCACGATCTCGTGATCTCCCAGATATCCGAATCCAAGTGCCTGACGGACCGTGCTACGCGGTCCATCAGCGCCGACGAGATAGCATGCCTCTATGGTGAACGTCCGTCCGTCCGCAACACGCTCAATCTGCGCCCGAATTCCGCGTGTGTGCTCGGAAAAGCGAACCAGCTGACATCCAAAGTTGATCGAAATGCCTGGAAGCTTCTCGGCATGCCGGCGCAATACTTGCTCAACGAACTTTTGCGAAACCCGGTGCGGAAATTCGGCGGCGCTCGATGAACCGGATAAGCGCTTGACGCGCTCGACGGCTTCACCTGACGACGGCATCGAGAAACGCGCCAATTCATGGCGCGCATAGCGGGTGAAATAAGCAACATCCGTGGGAAAATGAGTGGGCAGGCCCAGCGATCGTATTTCGTGCGCGAAGCCAAGGCGCCGAAAGTGCTCCATTGTCCGAGCCTGCGTCGCATTGGCCTGAGGATTGAAGGCGGTACTCGGCGCTTGATCAACCAGAACGGTACTGACGCGACGCCGACCGAGTTCATTCGCTAGCATCAGCCCGCAGGGGCCGCCGCCGACGATCAGCACGGAACAGTTGTTCGGAGGAGCCTCAACCAATGCGTTGCTCGTAATGCTGCGTCGGGACCCGAATGGGCTCGCTGACCTCTCCTGCTCGCCATGGGCAAGCAACTTGCCGAGTTCACGCTATTGAACTTGCGTGCAATATGAAACTAAAACGCTTGCCTGGTGTCAAGTCGTGCGATCACGCCCTAGCCCAGCTGAGGGAATCCGCCGTCGATGATCAAACCGTGGCTATTTGAATCTGTGCCGGAACTCGGCACCCCAAATATCGAGCCGAACCCAGACCATGTGGCAAAGCTGTTCGCGCGCTATTTTGACCTATGGGTCCGTGACGAAACACTTGGCTTCGAAGGAATATTCTTCAGCGAGCACCATTTTGGCCGCTCCTACTCGCCCTCGCCCAACCTCCTGATCGCTGCGCTCGCGCCGCGGACGACAAGACTTCGTCTCGGCGTCATGGGTCTTGTCCCGGCCTACTACCACCCGGTACGGGTTATCGAGGAAATCGGCATGCTCGATCACATAACCGGAGGGCGCTTGGAAATCGGCACGGCCATTGGCGTGCGGCAGGAGCTTGCCCGTCTGAACATAACTATGCACGAAGCGCGCGAGCGAAATGAGGAGGTCCTCACCGTTATAGACGCCGCCCTCGCTGATCGTGTGGTTTCCTATCGCGGCAAATATTTCTCGTTTGACAATCTACGGCCGCTGCCAAGGACGCTGCAGAAACCGATCTCCCCCGCGATGGACGACCGTCGTCAGCGCAGACTCCGCGCGTCGCGCCGCTCGGCGCCGCATCAACATCAGCACGGGTTTCATGCAGGCCCTGAGTACTTTGCGCTTCGCCGGCGGGTGACTTTGGCGGCGACCCTCGATCAAGCCGTGTTGTATGCTCAAGGAGTGGAGGATCGCCTGAAGAGCTTTGTGGCGGAGGACGAACGCCTGACTGCGCACGTGCCAGACGCCCCGGCCGGGGGGTTCGAGCTCAGTCAAGACGAATTCATCACCGGCACCCCCAAGGAAGTCGCACGCACCATCATCGAGCAGTGCACAGCGGTCGGTGCAGGCCATTTTTTAACAGTGCTCAATTGGAGCGCACCGATAGACGAGGTTGTACAAGCGCATGAGTTGTTCGGCAGCGAGGCAATTCCGTTGTTGCCGACAGCTTCGGTATCGGCCTAGCCAGTCGGAAGGGCTTGCTATGTAAGTTCAACACCGTAATTAGGGCCTGGGAAGCAGAAATCTCGAGACTTTAAGGGGTTTGCGCTCCGCCAGACCACCGCCGGGAAGCATCGGGGATGAACGGCCGCACCAAGACCTGATCCGTCGAGGCGCGGCCTAACCATGAACCTGATGAGACAAGTTCAATGGCTGATCCCAAGCCTAGCATTTTCAATATCGAGAACCTGAACCAACTCGGCGCGCGTCTGTTCGACCATGCCGAGACCCTCGCCGGCGATGGCTCGCCGCACGAGATCGAGCAGATCCTGGCCGACATCCGACTGGCGGCCAACGCGACCGACAAACTCGCAAGCCTGCGCTTCCGGGTGAGCGAGATCGCCTCCGACGCTACGACACCGCCGGCGACCCGGCGCGACCCGCTCAGCGCCCTCGATGACGCGCAGGCCGAACCGTCGGCCGATTGGCCGGAAAGCTTCTCGCGCTCCTCGCACCACAGCTCATAAGGCGCGGCGATGACGAACAATGCTCTGTTCTGGGCGGGCGCTAGCATGGCGGCGCTCATGCTCACGATCGTGGGGACTGCCGAGCTGATCATCGCCTTCCTCGAATGGCGCGAGGCCCGACGGCGGTTCAAAACCCGCCGCGCCATCGACTGATCAACCGGGGCGCCCTACGGGGCGCCTCAAGGCCGGCCTCTACGAGGAGGCCCGCGCCGATCTCGACGAGATCATTAGGGCCGTTCTCACCCCTGACAGCGTATTCGAGGCCAGAGCGAGGCGCAGCCGGTTCAAGATCGTCCGCAACGAAGATGCGGGCTGACGACCCAAGGGGACCATTTCTGGCACAACGGCGAACCCGGCCAAATACGACCGGTTCGGTAAGCGCCGCGAGCCGGCGAAGACGGCAAGCGCGGTTATTCCGGTTTGCGGAGGGCCGCTTCCAGCAAGCGAGCGGGGTCACGCTCGCCAAGTCTTGCCGCTGCAACAATTCGTCCGGCGATCACTTCACGCGCCACTTCGGGCTGATCGGTGTCGCCTAGCTTTTCGCAGGCAGCGTCTAATACATCACCCATCGCGGCAATTGTCTCAGGGTCGAACGCTCCAGGTTGCGCAAGAGTACGAAAAGGCATGGGGCCGGCACCCCTTCCAAATAGCGACAAGCCTTGCGTACCGGAAGCTAGTTGCTGATGACCATTAAATTTGTAGTAATGTTTAAGTATTATCGTAGCTATTTTCTATCTTAGATAGAATTATTCTAGTATAGATAGAATTATTTAGACGTCACAGGCGATATATTGGTTGTGATATAACGTGTTGTCTTTGCAAATCAAGATCGTCATGGGCGATATATTTGCTGAGATATAACGTGTTGTCTTTACAACACATTGACAACTTTAGACGGCGGCCGCTTTTATTTGCCAGGTACCGCAGTTTACAAGATTGGGATGCGGCTTCGACCTCCACGTAAACAGGGCTTGAGGTCGGAGCCGCGACTGGCTTTCTCACGACATTCCCGCGCTGTGGTCTCACCGGGGGCACAAATGGCGGTGAACTCTCAAAGACGTCGTCTCAGCTCGAAAGCACGTCGGACGCTAGAGTTGCTCGTCGAGCAGCAGGGCAGCACCGAAGCTTACCTCGGTGCGTACCTCGGTTTTACAGATCGAATGCTTTTCCTTCTGGCTCAGGCTGGGCTGATCACCATACGACATGAGATCATCAACACTGGTGCCGAGCCGATCGATATCGGCCGGGTTAGCATTACGGACGCTGGACGGCGGGCACTCGAAGACGCGACCGGGCGTAGGCCATCGCCGCGCTTGCAGCCTGGTCAGTAGCTTTTCCGGCCCCCCCGGCGATGGCGACACAGCGGCCTTTAGAAGCTATCGCTGAGAGGCTAAAGCCGAGATACGCGGGAGCGGCCGGCAAGGACCCATCGGCCCGAGGGGACCAAGGGCCAGCCGCGAGGGCCAGGGGAGCGGCTGCACACTCACGTCGGAAGGTTGATTTCGCACGCGAGACCTTCAGGGCGCCAGTCGAGCCGCACGTCTCCCCCAACGTGGCCCCCCCGTATCATCGCCTCCATCACATGGGTGCCGAAACCCGTGCGCGTCGGCGGAGTGACAGGCGGGCCTCCCGTTTCGGTCCAGCGGAGCACGACACGCCCATCTGCCGTGCGCGACCACTCGACGCGAACCTGACCTTCTGGGACAGATAGGGCACCATACTTCGCCGCATTAGTCGCAAACTCGTGCAGCGCCACCGCTATGGCTTGTGCCACGTCCGGCTTCAGCACGACGGTCGGCCCGTCAATCTGTGTCCGCCTGCTCTCGTCTCGGGAGTAAGGTGACAGCTCTTGTTTAACCAGACTACCGAGCTCAGCGCCTGCCCCATGCGACTTGGCGAACAGCGAATGGACATTGGAAAGCGCCCCAATGCGTCCCGCGATTACTTCCTTGAGACCATCAGGCGTATTAGCTTGTGAGAGCTGCACGATCGCCCCTACGTTTGCCAACAGGTTTTTGGCTCGATGTTCGACCTCGCGGGCGAGGATAGAAACTTGCGCCTCGGCCCGCTTGCGCTCAGTGATGTCACGAGCAATCCTTGAAGCGCCGACGACGTTCTCTTCCGCATCTCTCAGAGGCGAAACGATTAGCGAAACATCGATCAGACTTCCGTCCTTGCGCCGGCGAACGGTTTCATAATGCTCGACGCGGTCACCGCGTCGGATACGCCCAAGGATAGTAAACTCCTCGTCTTGGCGTTCCGGTGGGATCAGGATGTTTATCGGCTTACCGATGACCTGTTCGACCAAATAGCCATAGAGCCGCTCCGCGCCCCCGTTCCAACTCGTGATGATGCCATCGAGGTTCTCGCTTATTATTGCATCATCGCTGGACGTGACGATAGAAGCGAGCCACCGAGACTGCTCCTTACTTTCACGCAATGAAGCTTTGACGTTCCCCAACTCGGCGAGCGTCTGACGCAGCGCCTCGCCAGCCTTCACGCGGTCAGCCTCGGAAGGGTCAAGAAGCAGCCGCGTCAGCTCCTGGTGCTTTTCCAACACCGATCGCATGTCCGCTTCGACGGCTAACTCAAGATGGATTTCGGTCCAGAAGTGTGCGGTGCGCACGAAGGCAAGAAAGGCAGTAAGGACCTCGAACGTGCCATCGCCAACTGCGCGCCGCACGGCTCCACAGACGCGTTGCCACCTGCGCGGCTCGAGAAACATGACCGTTAGCGCGTCGAACAGGTCATATTCCGCTTGTGTCCCGGGCAGCGGAATGTTCCTCGGCTCTTCGTGGTTCTCGAGACGAGCGAATACCTCGGCGAGTGCGCTCGCGTCCGGCAAAGGGCGCTGCAATAGTGCGATGACTTGCTCGATGGTATCGGGTCTGACCTTTGGATCGCCCGCCGGCCGACCTTCGCCGATCAAAAAACCGACATGACGGATAATGCAGTAGCGAACCTCACAGAAGCGCGAGAGATGGACGAACAGCCGTTCCTTGAAGAGAGACGGCAACCGGCTGTCGATATAGGCAGACTTAGCGAAGGCCCACATTTCCTCGATGAGCCCAGGGGCTGCGGCCGCCGAACAGAAGAAGTTCGGCATGACGCCGAAGCAGGCGGACACTTCCTGCTCAAAGGAAGCTCTGGCGCTTATGGGATCATCAAGGGTCATAGCTGCTCCCCAGAGGCCGCGCGCAGGCGGCTCTGGTTTTATGGCGTCCGTCGTCGTTCCCGAAAGGCTGACCAACTCGATCAGTCTACCCGTGTCCGTCCGACTTTCCGCCAGTGCTTAGGCTCCAAGTTGCCGTCGCTAGCAATCGACGATGACCTCCCACGTTTCAATCAAAACACCGTCACACACCCCAGAGGGCGAATGTCGCCGATGTCCCCAGCTAACGTGGCATTGGCACGCAAAACGCGCTGGCGCCCCGTATGTCAGAAGGTCGCGATCGAACCTGCTGAGAGAGGACTATCGTGGCCGCAAGCCGTCTGTGCCAGTCGAAAAGGCCCGCTGCACCACTACGACCAATCAGACGCGGGCCATAGCCAGCCGGGTCGCGTGGCGTCAGCATCAACCTTGGCCATGAGTGCTCGCGATTGGATGATGGCTTCTTGCGTTCCCGTCACCTGTTTTGCGAACTCACTCCGTAAACGGAGCGCCGCGGTGACATATTGAGCCAAGCCCGTGCGAGTGTCGGCATTAAACTTGCGAGGCATATCACGCTTCTTTTTTGCTTTCAGGCGGGAGCGCGACCAGTCTCTCAGCCACCGACGCCCGTTGATAGCTGCCGATGATGCAAGAGACATTGGGCGAACCGACATACGCTGCAAGTACACTCGTCGGCCTTTCGGCTTCAGCCTGTGCTCGAACGGCGCGCTGCCATACGGCGGACCAACGGGGCCATGGAGCCCAGCGGGTCATTGAGTTCTCGCGCCCCTACGGGCCCTTGGTTCGCTTGGGCGTCCTACGGGCAACGCCCCGCGATTGGACCCATGGCGGCCCCTCGCGACCCAATCAACCTTGGCGGCCCCATGCGCCCGATGGGCCCCGAGGGCCGAACGGGCGTTACGATGCTCCGTCAGACCCGGCCGAGGGCTCCGAGGGGGCCCGGACAGCAGCTTGTCTTTATTCGGCCCAACTCTACTGCAGCAACCTCTCGCTACGCTCGCGGCGGCGAGCTTTAGTGGCAAGTTTTGAAATCGCATTGCTGAGGGATGGTCGATTGCGATCGGCGATAGGAGGCTCATTTGATTTTAACGCATCCAGTGCCAGAACCACCAAATGAGCTGGCCGAGCGCAAGGTGAAGACAGCGCGTCCCGTCGCAGAAACAGAACGCGCTCGGCCGCGGCGCCCCAAAAAGCCACGGCCGACCAAAGCAGATCATGAACTGTGGAAGCAGCTGCAGGCTATGCGGCCAGCGCCACCGCTGGAGCCGGACCTGGCGACGCTGAGGCAGGCAAAGCTGAACAGCCATCCCGATCGCGGGGGAACGGCCGAGGCGTTCATCCAGGCGCGCCAGCGCTACCTGGCGGCCACGACGGCGCCCCGCCGGAAATAACGCAGGTCCCGCTAACTGCCCATAATCGTTACCAACTTTCCCCGAGCATCAGATACCTGCCCCATCCAAGCCAACCCGACGTATCGTATGAAATGAACTTGTTGGCCACCTCCCCGCTCAATGCCAAGCTTGATCCGCTTTTCGGCGGCAAGTTCGTTAAGGGCCTTC
>JASHYD010000656.1 GCA_030043175.1 Xanthobacteraceae bacterium
GACCGGCGCACCCGCATCGTGTCCAACGATTGCCTCCACCTGCTTGTAGCCGAGCGCGTAGACGAGGGAGATGACGTCCCGCACCATGTTGAGCGTGCGAAAAGAATCCGGATCGGCGTCGTAGGAATCGTCCCACCCGGTGGTGCGCCCGTAGCCCCGCTGGTCGGGCGCGATCACGTGATAACCGGCTGCAGCCAGCGGCAGCATTACCTTGCGCCAGCTGTAGGCGAGTTCCGGGAAGCCGTGCAGCAGCACCACGGCAGGCCGGCCGGCCACAAACCCGGCCTCCAGCATATGCACTGTCAAGCCGTTGACGCCCGTGACCGCGCGGGAACGGATACCCCCCGGCAGCGTGCCGTCGCCATAGGGCGGAAGGCTCGCAAGATCGGTGCGCACGATGGCGGCGCGTGCGGCGCTCGGCGACAGCGCAAGGCCGGCCGCCGCCGCCGTGACAAAGACGCGGCGCGACACGCCGGCGTCGTTGGCGTCCTTGTCGTCAGGTGTCGGATGTGCAGTCATGTTCGTGTCTCCATTTCGATTGCCCGATTGAATTGTGATCCGGAAATCAGCTCTCGCCGGCCATGCCGCCTCTATCCAAGATACGTCAACTTGCGTAGGCTACCTCAATCTATTCAAAGTCGCCCTCGGTGTGGAAGCGTCCGAGAGTCTACTCGCGAGAGCGCGTTTGGCGCTGAAGGAAAACACCATGATTTCCATTCGCAAGCGGCCTCACGCGCCGCGCGTGTCGTCGCTCGAGGCCTGTTCCCAGGACGCGTGTTGGCGCGCTCCGTTGCGGCCTTCTTGCTCGCCGTCGCGGCCCATTCGCCCGCCACTTTGGAAGGGCGGTGCGGGCATCAACGCGACGCCCGGTGAGAAACCTCGTTACGCGTAACGATTGGCACGTGGTGCGCACCGGTGGCGGCGTGGTAGAAACTCTGTTCACAACTTGAAAATGCAGGAATTGGGACTGTTTCGCGCCGATAAAAGGGCGGATGTCCGCGACCAGCGCGGCGTGACGCCGGCAACATGGCGCGCCGCACAACGCTCGCGCTACAACAATGACCATATCCCCAGGGAGAGAAAAGAGATGCCTGTCTATCTTCACGGTTCCCGGCGCACCTTTCTGCTCGCAGGCGCCATGCTGTTGGCAATCGCTCCGGCTGTCGCGGCGGATGTGACGCCGGCGCGGCTTGCCAATCCGGAGCCCGGCAACTGGCTGATGAATCACCGCACCTACGACGCGCAGCGCTATTCGCCGCTCGATCGTATCAACAAGTCCAATATCAAGAGCCTGAAACTCGCCTATGCGGTGGCGATCGGCGGCACGGCTGCGAACGAGAATCTCGAAGCGACTCCGCTGGCCGATGACGGGTTTCTCTACATCGTCGATCAATGGGGCGTGGTCTACAAGATCGACGGACGTTCGGGCGATGTGGGCCGGATCGTGTGGCGCATGGACCCCGGGCAGGAGAAAACGCCGCTGGCCAACCGCGGCGTAGCGTTATGGGGGAATCTTGTGGTGAGCGTCGCCAGTTATCCGGCGCGCGTTATTGCCACGGACAAGGAGACCGGCAAGGTTGCCTGGGAGACCAACTTGGCCGATGGCCAGCCCGACCTGCAGCTCTCGGCGGCGCCGCTGCCCGTCAAGGACAAGATCATGATCGGCGCCGCCGGCGGCGACCGCGGCGTTCGCGACTTCATCGCAGGGCTCGACGGCGCGACCGGCAAGCTGCTGTGGCGAAAATACACGGTACCGGCGCCCGGCGAGCCCGGCTCAGAAACGTGGAAGGACAATAACAACGCCTGGCAGACCGGCGGCGGCGCCATGTGGGTCACGGGTTCCTACGATCTCGCCACCAACCAGGTGCTGTGGGGCACCGGCAATCCGGTACCGATGTACAATCCCTACTACCGCCCCGGCGACAATCTCTACACCAACAGCTTGATTTCCTGGGATCCCGACACCGGCAAGATGAACTGGTATCATCAATACGTTCCAGGCGACATGTGGGACTACGATGCGGCCGGCACGCATATCCTGATCGACGGCGATGTTGCCGGTGAGCCGCACAAGCTGGTGGCGCACGCGGCGCGCAACGGCTTCATCTATGCCGTCGAACGCGCCAACGGCCAGACCTTGCTGGCAAAGCCTTATATGGAGGAAATCAACTGGACCAAGGGCATCGACCAGAAAACCGGCCTGCCGGTCGATTACGATCCGGCCAAGGACATCCAGGTCTATTCGGGCTTGCAAAATCAGACATTGACGGATCGCACCAAGAAGCTGTGCCCGTCGCACGAGGGCGGCAACAATTACTGGTCGGCGTCGTACAGCCAACGAACCCGGCTCATCTACATTCCGTCGCGGCCGACATGCAATGAAGTGACGATGACTCCCGACCAGCTCAGAAATCCCACCACCGGGTCCATGCTGGGCGGCGGCGTCAGGTTTTTAGCACGGACCGAATCCGAGATCGTAGTCGCCGATCCGTTTACCGGCGAGGTCAAGAAGCGGGTGCGTTCCACCTATCCGAACTACAGCGCCGCGCTCACGACAGCCGGCGGTCTGGTTTTCACCGGACTTGGCGATGGCACGTTCGTCGCCTATGACGACACGAGCCTCGAGCCGCTGTGGAAAATCAATGTCGGCAGCGGCTTCAACGCCCCGCCGATGACATTCGAGGCCGGCGGCAAGCAATACGTCGCCATCATGTCGGGGCTGAGCCAGATTTCCAAGGGCCGGCTCATCCTCACGCCGGAGCTGCGCGAGATGCGCAACCAGACCATGCTGTTTGTGTTTTCGCTATGAGGAGCGCTCCTAGTTCAGTCGCAGGGTGGGCAAAGCCAAGCGTACCCACCCGCGGCCTTGCCCCACCCCTTCCAAATTCGCGGGGCGATGGTGTAACTTGGCGGCCCCTTGCCGCGACGCCACGTGTGGCAGCGGATGAAAGGGAGGATTGCCAATGAATTGCCGAAGCGCGATCCGTGCTGCCGCATTGCTAGCCGCGTTGCTCGCAACGCCTTGCGTCGCACAGGTCGTTGACTTTGGCAAATACCCCAACTTCAAGGGGCAGTGGGCTCGCCCCCCCGGCAACCCGAACAACTGGATTTTGCTGGCGGGCCCGCCTCCGCTCACGCCTGAATATCACAAGGTTTGGGAGGACAATCAGGCTGACGTCGAAGCCGGCGGGCCCGGCAACTGGCCGCCGACGTTCTGCATCCCAGCCGGCATGCCAGCGATGATGAATTTGTATGAGCCCATGGAAATCATCGTCCTGCCGGAGATCACTTACATTCTTATCAGCCACACCGACGATTCGTACCGGCGGATCTACACGGATGGGCGCGAGTTTCCGACCGACGCAGCGCTCACCTTTGCGGGCTACTCGATCGGCCACTGGGTCGACGAGGACGGCGACGGCAATTACGATGTGTTGGAGGTCGAGACGCGTTTTCTCAAGAATCCCCGCAGCTACGATATCTCGGGCATCCCGTTCGACAACGACGATCAGACCATCATCAAGGAACGCATCTATCTCGACAAGGCCAACGCCGACACGCTTTATGACCAGATCACAGTCTTCGATCACTCCCTGACGCGGCCCTACTCCAAAACCCAGAAAGCTATCCGCAATCGAAATCCCCACCCGATGTGGTTCGCGAATGTTTGCTCAGAAGACAACATTCATGTCAGCATCGACCACGAGCAATATTATCGCAGTGCGGATGGCAAACTGATGCCGTCCAAGAAGGACCAGGCGCCGCCGGATTTGAGGTATTTCAAACGAACGCACTAATCGTGCATGCGATGAGGTACGTCTGGCTGGTTCGTAAGGTGGGAAAAAAGTGCCCGGCGAAGCCGCGCTCGTGGAGCCTGCAACCATCGGCAGATATGAGGGAGAATACCATGAGTTACCGAATCTCGATCTGTGCGGTCGCTTTGGCGATGGCGCTCCTTGCCGCGCCATCGGGCGCGGAGGTCGTCGATTTTGGCAAGTACCCTAACTTCAAGGGTCAATGGGTCCGCACCGGCAATCCCAACAACTGGATCGCGCTTGCGGGCCAACCTCCACTCACCCCGGAATATCAGAAGATATGGGAGGGCATCCAGGCCGACCTGAAGGCGGGCGGGCCCGGCAATTGGCCGTCCACTTTCTGCGTCCCGGCTGGTATGCCGGCAATGATGAGCTTTTATGACCCGATGGAGATGATCGTATTGCCAGGCACGACTTATATTCTCATCAGTCACAACGACGATTCATATCGGCGCATCTACACCGATGGTCGCGAATGGCCGAAAGATGCGGAGCCTACTTACGCCGGCTATTCGATCGGCAACTGGATCGATGAGGACGGCGACGGCAAATACGATGTGCTTGCGGTCGAGACGCGGTTCCTCAAGCTGCCGCGCAGTTATGATATTTCTGGGATTCCGTTTGACAGCGACGGCCAGACGGTCATCAAGGAGCGGATCTATCTCGACAAGGCTGACCCCAACACGCTTTATGACGAGATCACCGTGCTCGATCATGCGCTGACGCGCCCCTACTCGAAAACCCAGAAGGCGACCCGCAATCCAAATCCCCGTCCGGTTTGGTACACAGACGTCTGCTCGGAAAACAACACGCATGTCCGCATCGAGAACGAGAACTATTTCCGCAGCGCGGACGGCAAGCTGATGCCGTCGAAGAAAAACCAGGCGCCGCCGGATTTACGCTATTTCAAGCAAACGCGGTAACGGCGCAGCAGCGTCGATCAGCCCGCGATCCGCCGCATCGCACTCAACAGCAGCTGCGCGCAGCGCGGCGTTTCCGATGTTTTTCTATGACGCACTCGATCTGATGTGGTTCGTTTTGGCGATCTGATTCGGCGGGACGGATGGTCAAGCAGACCACGGACGAATCCGGGAACTGAAAACAGCGCTGCAGCGGAAAATCCCTGCGGCGCAGTCCGACTTCGGGCCCGGCATGGCTGGCCTAAACTGATGCCGCGTCCCTCTCAGAGAAGGCGCAACATGCGGGTCAAAACGCTTTTAAAAAGACGGCTTTGCCGATGCCGTGAGACAAGCACGCCGGTTGCGCCAGACGGGGGTGCTTGTCCATCATGGTCGCCGACGAAGCGCGCCTTGGCCGCATGAATCGTTCGTGACCATGCGGGCTCCCAATGCAACGAGGCCGCAGGTCGCCTGCCAACTCATTCGCGAATACGTCAACATGCGCCGGCAGCCGGACGGATCGAACCTGCGTCTAACAATTCGGCGACTTATTGGTCGCCGCGCTCCATCAATACATGTCCATCCGGACGACGTAGACCTTTACGAGGTTGACGGCATCTCTCGGACCAGGGCTGCCTCGCTGAGTCTGCGTTTTGCCGCGATGTCGCGGTCTGATAGCGACTGGCCGTCGAGTGATCAACCGACGAGGGGTGGGTGTCTCTGACGCGCGAACGCATCGAAAGCCTTGCGCCTGACCAGGCCTCGCTCGCTGCCGCCTTGAAGCTGGTGAAACCCGCTACGTGGCCGGTGCTGGCGGCCAATGATGACGCGAGCGTCCTCTGGGGCGAATGCCAAGGCTCCGGCGCAACGCCCTATCGCGTCGTCGTATCGCCTGAAGATACCGGCTACAAGTGCACGTGCCCAAGCCGCAAATTCCCCTGCAAGCACGTGCTAGCCGTGCTTTGGCTTCGCGTGGACCGGCCGGAACGGTTCGAGAACACATCGCCCCCGCCGTGGGTCGACGAGTGGAGGGCGCGAAGGCACTCGGGGGTCCGGCCACTCGGCAGGTCCAAACCGGGTGACGGCACACCAGAAGAAGCGCCATCCTTCAAGGCGCTCGCGGCCGAGGACGAGACAGCAAAGCCCCTCGACCCTAAGGCGGCTGCACGTGCGCAAGCGCAGCGTCACCGCCTCAAGACAGAGCGCGACGCCGCAGTGCTTGCCGGCCTCGACGAACTCGACCGCTGGATCCTGGACCAGCTCGCGCAAGGGCTGGCCGGTTTCGCCCAGCGCAGCCAGATTGCCGTCCGCACACTCTCGACCCGTCTGGTCGATGCCAAGGCCGGTGGCCTTGCCGCCCGCCTTGATCGGCTCATCGGCGAACTTTACCGCGTGCCGGAGGAGCAGCGCGCCGACCTCGCGATCGAATGGCTGGCGGCTACGACCCTTATCGCGTCAGCCTATCGGCGCCAGGATCACCTCTCGGCGCCGTTGCGCGAGGATGTGCGCCGTACCGTCGGCTGGTCAGTACGCCGCGAGGAGCTGCTCGCCGATGCAACGGCGCCTCGCGTGACGACGACATGGATCGTTGCGGCCAATCTCTCCGAGGTACAGCCAGACAAACTGCGGCGGTTGGAAACCTGGCTGGTCAACGCGGCACCGCGCGATGACGGGCCTCGCGTCGCCGTGCTGATCGATTTCGTGCCCGTGTCGGGCGGCGCGTTCGGTTTTCCCTTCGAGCCGGGCGAATGCATTAAGGGCGAGGTGGTTTTTTATCCATCGCCGGCGCCGTTGCGCGGATTGCTTGCGACGACGAGGCCGGTCGACGGGGCACCCTGGCCGCGGTCACCGCGCGGCCTCGGACCGGCGTTGCGGGAATTCGCGAGCCGCCTTGGTGCGCTTCCCTGGCTGGAGGCCTGGCCGCTCATGATGGATGGCATCGCGATCCGTACCGCAGGCAAAGGTGCGTTGGTCCTGGCGGACGAGATCGGACAGGCGATCCCACTCGCGCGCAGTCAGATCGAGACTTTGACGCCATTGATCGGCCTCGACGGCCTGTCGCTTTTGTGCGTCTGGGATGGCCGGATCGGGCAAGTGATCGCTGCCGATACGCCGATCGGCCGCTGGCACAGCGGGTGACCATGAACGATCCCATTCAGAGTGATTTACACGCCCGCATTCGGCGGTCGTTCCTGCTCGGTCTTACGCGACAGCCGGTGGCGACGCCGCCGGCGCTTGGCGGTCTGCTGCCCCAGGGGTGCGATCCCGCCCTTGCCCTGCTCGCCCTCGTGGGGCAACGCCAGCGCTTCGCAAGGGCGCCATATCTGACGGCCGATGCCGTTCCCGACGCCGCTCGCCGCCTGCACGAGGATCGGCGCCCGATCCTACCGCCGCGGGCGCGACGGGCCTTAGACCGCCTCGCCGCCAGCGTGGAAAAATCGCTGGCCGCCAGTGTGGTGCCGATCGCGCTACGTCGGATCGGCGCCACCGGCTGCCGCCCGCATCCCTTCGATCTGCCGGAACTTGCGCGCCATCTCAAAGCCGATGCCGAAAACCATGGCCTTGCCGAGCGCGCCTACCTCGCCTTGATCGCGTCCGATGCTGACGAGGACGCCGCCAAAGGCTTGTTCTTCGAGCGCATCACGTCCGATAACTGGACCACGTTCCCAAAGACGCACCGGCGCTCGTTCGTTGCCGGTATGCGCCGAGAAAACCCTGCGGCTGGCCGTGCTCTGATCGAAAGCGTCTGGAAGACTGAGCCTGCCCCCATTCGCGCCACCTTGCTCGACGCACTCACCGTGGGGCTCGGTGCTGACGACAAGCCATTTCTCGAAAAGCTCGCGGGCGATCGCGCCGAGAGCGTCAAGCAGGTCGCTGCGCGGTTGCTCGCCCGCATGCCATCCGCGGAGGGCTTCGAGCAACGCCTTGCGGAGGCCGCACGATGTTTCGAACGCCCGAGTCACGGCCTTGGCCGCGCGATGGCGGCAATCGGCGTAGACCGCCAGGGGGCGCTCACCTTCACGCTGCCCGTTAAATTGACGTACGCGGAGCTGGACCGGCTGTTCAGCGACCTGCCGCTCGACGCTCTTGCCAACACTGTTGGCGTCACACCGGCCGAAATCATAGCTGCGCTGCCCGAGGACGAGCACCACACCTGCCTGCTCCTACTCGATTCGGCGGTGGCCAGCGATGATGCGGCGACAGTGCAATGCATCGTGGGGACACGCCTGCTCGCCAGCCGGGCGTTGACGGGAAGTCTCGTCATGCCGCTCGCATCCGCGGCGCGCCTTCCGCTCGACCCCGATATGGCGGCGCGTCTGCTCGCCGCTCCCGCATGGAAGAACGCCGTCAGCGGCGGCATCGAGGAAGCCGGGCCGGCCGGGCCAAAGGACGACGGACGGCTCATCTTCACTGCAACACTCATGCCCCGCGAGGTGATGCCGGCGTTCATCGAATCGCTCGCTCCCTTGCCGCTTGCCGCGACACGCACCGCCAAGGATTATGCCGACCTCATCCTCGCCCTGCCGGCCTGATTGCCAACCCATCAAGCGGAGCATGCCTGATGAAAAAATCCGACGCCGCAACCAGTGTCGATGGCCAGTTGCGCCAGTCGGCGGAGGCCCTCTATGCCCACGAGATCGACGCGCTGGCCGAGGAGGACGAACGGCGGCGTCCGGCGCGATGGCGGCTTTCACCACAGGCAGTCGTCACCTATCTCATGGGAGGCAAGACCCGATCGGGCGTCGACGTCACCGCCAAGTACATCGGCAACCGCCGCCTGATCGAGACCGCCGTCGCAACCCTCGCCACCGACCGGGCGCTGCTCATCCTCGGCGTGCCGGGCACTGCGAAATCCTGGGTATCCGAGCATCTGGCCGCCGCCATTTCCGGCTCTTCTGAGCTCATCGTGCAGTGCACCGCCGGCACCGATGAAAACCAGATTCGCTACGGCTGGAACTACGCGCAACTTCTCGCCAAGGGCCCCTCCCGCGACGCTCTCGTTGCGACACCGCTCATGCGCGCGATGGAGGGCGGCAAGCTCGTGCGCTTCGAGGAACTGACTCGGATGTCGTCGGATGTCCAGGACACCCTGATCACGGTGCTGTCGGAAAAAATGCTGCCGATCCCAGAGATCAATGACGCGGTTCATGCCAAGCACGGCTTCAATATGATCGCCACCGCCAACACCCGGGACAAGGGCGTCAACGACCTGTCTTCGGCCCTCAAGCGGCGGTTCAACGTCGTCGTGCTGCCGCTGCCTGGAGATCTCGAAGAAGAGGTGAAGATCGTAACCAAGCGCGTCGGTGAGATCGGCAGCGGCCTCGAGTTGCCGAAGATCGCGCCCGCTGAGCAGGAAATCATGCGCATCGTCACGATCTTTCGCGAGCTGCGCGATGGCCAGACGCTTGACGGCCGCTTGAAGCTGAAATCGCCCTCGGGTTCGTTGTCGACGGCCGAGGCCATCGCCGTCACCATCGGTGCATGGGCGGAGGCGGGTCATTTCGGCTCGGGAGAAATAGACGCGCAGAGCATGGCGGCCAATCTGGTCGGCGCGGTCGTCAAGGATCCGGTGCAGGACAAGGTCGTTCTGCAGGAATACCTCGAAACGGTCGTGCGCGAGCGCAAGCCATGGGCGGACCTCTACGGCGCGATCCGCGAAGTGATGTGACATGACGTCAGTAAACGGCGATCGCCTGCATTTGCTTGGCATCCGCCACCACGGGCCGGGATCGGCCTGCAGCATGCTTGCGGCCCTCGAGCATGCTGATCCTGCGATCGTACTGATCGAAGGGCCACCGGACGCGGATGATGTGATCCGGTTTGCTTCGTCGCCCGCTATGACGCCGCCCGTGGCGCTTCTCGTTCATGCGCAGGACGATCCAAGCAACGCGAGCTTTTTCCCATTCGCCGTGTTCTCGCCGGAGTGGCAGGCCATGCGGTGGGCACTGGCGAGACAGCGGCCAGTGCGGTTTATCGATCTGCCGATGTCCAACCGGCTCGCCGAGCGGGCGCAGCGGACAAGCGGCGAGAAAGACCCCCCGCCCGACACCGCAGCCGAGCGGGCGCCGGAAGGGTCAAAGGAAGCCGACAACGAACTTATGCGCATCCGGCGCGACCCGCTGGGCTACCTCGCGGCACTCGCGGGCTATGAGGACGGCGAGGCGTGGTGGAACGCCCTCGTCGAGCAAGGCGCACACGGCCCGGAGATCTTCGCCGCCTTGGAGGCAGCGATCACTGCGCTGCGCGAACGGGTCGACCCGCCGCAATATCAATCGCCCGCCGCGGCAGAGACCGAGCAGCGGCGCGAAGCGCATATGCGTCTCGCCATTGCCAAGGCGGCGGCAGAAATTGAGGGATCGCTCGCCGTCGTATGCGGCGCATGGCACGTGCCGGCGTTGCGCCGCAAGGTCGTCGCCAAGCACGATCGCGCTCTCCTGAAGGGGCTTCCTGCAGTGAAGGTCACTGCGACCTGGGTCCCCTGGACTGAGACCCGGCTGGCGGCCAGCTCGGGTTACGGCGCCGGTGTTGTTTCGCCCGGCTGGTACGCACACCTGTGGCATGGGCTGCAACTTGGAAAATCGGAACGGGCGGTTGCGCCGCTCACCGTCAATGCCCTTACGACGCGCTGGCAGGCAAAGGTCGCGGGCTTACTCCGCAAGAACGGCCGGCCGGCGTCGACCGCGTCGGTGATTGAGGCCTCGCGCCTCGCCATCTCGCTCGCGTCGTTGCGCGACCTCGCCCTGCCCGGCCTCGAGGAGATGCGAGAGGCGAGCCTCGCGACGCTCTGCGAAGGCGAAACGGCGCCGTTCCGCCTGATCGAGCGGCAGCTCGTCGTCGGCCAGCGCGTCGGTGAGATCGATGAGGGCGTGCCGCAGATGCCGCTGGCCGCCGACCTCGCACGCTGGCAGCACAATCTCAAACTCAAGCCCGAGGCGCTCGATACCGACATTTCGCTCGATTTGAGAAGCGAAGCGGGCCGCGCCAAGTCGCACCTTCTGCACCGTGTTGCGCTCATCCATGTGCCTTGGGGCACGGTCCAAAGTGCAGGACAAAGCCGAGGCAGCTTCCGCGAAAATTGGCGACTCCGATGGGAGCCCGAATTCTCGGTTCGTCTCGCCGAGGCGCTGGTCTACGGCACTACCGTGGAACAAGCGGCAGGCAATGCGGCCGTCGCGGCAGCGGAGTGCGCGACGTCGCTCGACACCATCTCCGAGATCGTGCGCGGCTGTCTCGATTCAGGCCTCGAGTCGGCGGCGGACCGCGCCATAACCCTATTGCAGCGGCAGTCGACCACGACGAGCGATATCGCCAGTCTCGCCGGTGCCGTTCCACCGCTCGCCGAAACCCTCCGCTATGGCACCGCGCGTGCGATGCCTACGCGAGCGCTCCGCCTGCTGGTGACGAGCCTGACTGAGGC
>JASHYD010000657.1 GCA_030043175.1 Xanthobacteraceae bacterium
TGGCGAGCAGGAGTCCTTGCGTGTCGCCGGGCGTCGGTATCAGATTTTCGAAGCGTCGCGGCACGCCCGGCGGGAACGAAATGGTGTCATATACGCTGAGGTCGACGAACTCGGTGTGCGCAGGGCTGGATTCCCAGGTGAAGCGCCACGTTCCACCCAACGGCATGAAGGTTTCATTGGTGTTGTGGTTGTGTAAGACCGGCCCATTGCCAGGCGTTGTCTTGAGGAAGCCAAGGCTGAAGCCCGCTTTCGGGCTGATCAGGGCACTCGCATCATCTCCAATCGGGTTCACGGCTCCCTCGCCTTTGGGCGGCTCAAACCCGAAAACGTTGAAGATTTTTTTGTAACGGCCCTGGATGTGGCTGTCCGGCAGCCTTGTATCAAACCCCTTGAGGTCGTCAAAGCGCGGGACGAAGCTGTTGAGCATCTGCTCCCGACTTACCCACCTAACAGGAAGTGTCATCGTTCGACTCCTTTACTCTTTACGTTGATGGTTTTCCTGCAAGGGTGACTGGGCCATCCCTGCGAGAGGCATTGCTCGCTTCATCCGCCGCGAAGACAATCGAGAAGGATGGAGGCAACGCTATTGGGATGCCGAAGGGCGGGCAGATGGCCGCACCGATAGCGCTCGGGAAGGAAGGCGCGCGTCTCTCGCAGGATCCCGGGATCCGCATCGTCGTCGATTGGGACGATCCGATTACCGGCGATCGGGACGCGCTGGATTGCTCGAACGGCGAGCAGGGTCATTGGCCGGGCCTTGTATTCGTCAGCGGTCTGCACCCGCCCGAGGAGGGCACGCATCACGGACTGATGGGCTACTTGATCGGTGTCGGTTGCGGGAGCGCTGAGCACGGGGACGAGGTTCTCTGTCATCACTTACGCATCCGGCTGTGCTGCCATAATTTCTCAGGCAAATCGGGTTCTGAAGGGAGAAGCCAGTGTCGAACGACACGACGTTTCGCGATTCATGATCGTCTCAATTGTCACGGCGCCAGTCCGCCTTTCGTTAGCTCGATGACGTCCTCCGTGCGGCCGGCCAGAATCGCCTTGGCTGAGTAGAGCACGGTCCCTAGAAGCTGGCTGGGTTCGATCTTGGGCGGCATCACAAGCTCGTTTCGCGCCACGACAACGTCGATCAGGGCGGGGCCAGGCACCTGAAGCCACTCACGCACCGCCAGTTCGACATCGTCGGCTTTTTCCACGCGTCGCCCCCAAATACCGATCGCCTCGGCCACGCGCGCGAAGTCCGGATTTTGAAGACCTGTGTAGGCATCGAGCAGGCCCTCCACCTTCTGCTCGAGCTCAACGAAGCCAAGCGACTGATTATTGAAAACGGCAATCTTGATCGGCAGCCGCTCCTGCACGGTCGTGAGAAGATCGCCCATCAGCATGGCGAAGCCGCCGTCACCGGACAGCGAGATTACCTGTCGTTTCGGATATGCCGCCTGCGCGCCTAGCGCTTGCGGCATGGCGTTTGCCATCGTCCCGTGGCTGAGGCTCGCGATGGTGCGGTTGGCACCGGTCGAGCGCACATGGCGAAGCAACCAGACCATCGGGGAACCGCCGTCTGCGGTGTAAACGGCGTCAGGGGTCGCGTACGCCGCGATCGTCTCGACCAGATATTGCGGATGGATCGGGCCGCTCCCGGAAACGGCGCGTCGGCCCAGCTTCGCCTCGGCCTTCCTAGCTTCCTCCAGTAGCGCATTCAGGAAGGTGCGATCGGTACGAGCTTGGATCCTTGGTAACAATGCGTCGAGCGTCGGTGCGATGTCGCCTACCGCTGCGATATCGACCGGGTGGCGGCGGCCGAGATGCGCGCCGTCGATGTCGATTTGGATGATGCTCGCCATCTTGGGATAGAATTGCCTCCAGGCAAAGTCGCACCCGAGCAGCAGCAGCGTGCGGCACTCGGTGAGCGCGTGGTAGCCGCCTTTGGTGCCAAACACGCCGGTCATGCCGACGTCATAGGGGTTGTCGTGCTCAAGGAAGTCCTTGGCTCGAGAGGTCCGGGCCACGGGCGCCTTGAGCCGCTCCGCAAGCGCGATGACCTGATCGTGCGCGCGCGCGCAACCTGAGCCGCCGTAGATCGCGATCCGATTGCCTGTGTTCAGCGCGGCAGCGATGCGGTCGAGCTCATCGTCGCTCGGCCGAACGACGGGGGCGGCACGGTGCACGGCGAACTCTGGCTCGTCAGGAATGTACGCCCGTGACACGTCGACCGGCAGGATCAGCACGGCAACGCCCCTCCGCGACAGCGCCGCTTGCGCCGCCATCGCGGTCATCCGCCGCGCTTGTGAAGGCGTCCTGATCTCCTCGCAGAACACGGTCCCGACGTCATAGATGGACTTAAAGTCGACCTCCTGCGGAAACTCAAAGCCGATCTCGTCGCGCGTGATTTGGCTTGCGATCATCACAACGGGTGCGCGGTTACGGTTGCTTTCCCACAGGCCATTGATGAAGTGTAAGCTGCCTGGTCCACATGAACCCGCACAGAGCGCAAGCTCGTCCGTCAGAAGCGCATCCGCGCCAGCGGCCATCGCGCCTGCCTCCTCGTGGCGCACGTGCACCCAGCGCAAATCGGAACGGCGAACCGCGTCCGTAAAATAATTGAGCGTGTCTCCGGGCACGCCGTAGCAGCGCCTCGCACCTGCCTTGGCCAGCACTTCGACCATCACATCAGCCACTCTGCCCGTCATGCGTGACTACTCCGTCATGCGATTGAGTATTGAAGGCAATCGGCGTGAGAAGGGGCTCGTTCATCAGACAGCACAGCCACTTCAAATCACTCTCGCATCGCGACGTGCCAATACTACCGCTGATCTTTGCGACGCCATCTGCGCGCGGAGGGTGAGGGCTGCGTTCGCCATTGATATTTGACCTCGCGCTCAAATTCTTACTCAATCTAGGCGGAGAGACCTGTTAAGGACTTAGCCGAGCCTGAAAAATGCTGAAAACTTCTGCTGCGGTTTCCTGGCCGTGACGGTGCGGTCGCCTTAGAGCAACTGCCTCTCAATCTCTTTCAGGGCACTACCGATTCGGTCGCAAAAAGTATGCTATCGGGGCAATCTCTTGATCGATCGTACTGAATTTCGTGTGGTGCACCTGTCGCATTGAATGTGTGCGCCGCGGAAGGCGATTACGAAGAAATTCATGATCGATACACCGCCGATAGACACGCGGATCAAAGAAGATGCTCCGACAGAGTGCGGAAAAATGGCGCCGTTGCGGCTTCCGCGATCGGCTGTTGAGCAGTAGGCCGTGAACCCAGACGATCGGACGGCCTCCGTCGCCGTCCTCCCACCAAGCGAGTTGGCCACTGCTCACATCGAGAACCGATAATCCGGACTGAAACGCTAGGCTCTCAAAGGTCCTTCAGCTAGGTGATCCCGTCGAGTTCCGGCAAACCTATAAGGCGCAACGTTGGCAAAGTTCGCCGCCAACGTGGACAAGTTTACGCGGATCTGACCGCTGGACGTCGCGTTGCGATAGAATAGGCTGTACCACAGCCATAGGTTGCGCATCCTTCGACGACTGAATCATCGGCGATCCGTCGCCATGCTTCCCTCCGACAGCTCCGACTCCGGCGTGCCTGTCTGAGCCTAATCAGCTAAACCTATTAAGGAGTTAGGCGGGCCTGAAAAAACCTGAAAAATCCGGTTGCGCTTCGTATATTGCCGCTGATGGATATCAACGGCAAAGTACCGGCCAGCATCAGCTTTGGTCGCTTTCAGATTTTGCGGCCTCGCCGCGAGCTCCTTGCCGATGGCCGACCGGTCCGCATCGGGGGGCGCGCGTTCGACGTGCTGATGGTGTTGATTGAGGCTCGTGGATCGGTGGTCGGCAAGGACACACTTATGAGCCGCGTCTGGCCCGACCGCATCGTCGAAGAGAATAACCTTCAGATTCAGGTTTCGGCTTTGCGCGCTGCCTTCGGTTCGGACCGCGACCTTATCCGGACAGTGCCTGGGCGCGGCTATCAATTCATCAGCGAAATCAGCGTTGCGTCAGCAAGCGCTGCCTGGCGGCATCGGCAAGACGCGTCTTGCGCTCGCGGCCGCGCGTGATCTGCTGCCCCAATTTGCCGATGGCGTCTGGGTGGTTGAATTGGCGCCCCTCTCCGACCCAAGGCTCGTACCCGCCGCTGTGGCTGGGGTCTTCGAGTTAGACCTCGCGA
>JASHYD010000658.1 GCA_030043175.1 Xanthobacteraceae bacterium
CGCGGTTCACCGTCTGCCGCTCCGCCTTCGGATCCATGCGCCACACGATGCGGCCGATATCGCCCGAGGTGCCGTCGACCTTGTAAAGCACGCCCCACGAGTCGGTGATGTAGAGAAACCCGTCTTCGGCGAGCGGCGTCGCCTCGTTGGACTCGTTGCCGGCCGAACCGCCGAGTGGCACCGCATAGGCGAGCCGCAGGCCCTTGACGCTGTCACGGTTGATGCCGGCCAGCGGCGAGAAGCGCTGCCCATCATAGGTGCGATGGTTCATCAGCCAGTTCTGTGGCTCGCGATCGGCATCGGTGAGCCGCTGCGGTGTTACCTCGGCGGCGAGCGCCGGCCATCCCAGGGCCACTGCGCTACCCGCGAGCAGCGCAACCCGGATCCGCCAAAATGTGCCCGTCGCCATTGTGATCATTCGCAAGCTCATTGTCTCCTCCGGTTAATTGCGCTTACGTAGACGGCACGACCCAGGGTCAAAATCCGGCCGGAAAAGCGTTTCGGATCTGCGCATTGCCTCCGAGCTCCGACCGTAGTGGGCTAGCCGCCGCAATTCATCTTGAGTGCACGCGAATGGTGGTCACCTTCGCGATTGCTTGAAGTACCTCAAATCCGGTGGCGGCTGATCCTTCTTGATCGGCATCAATAAGCCGTCGGCGCTGAGGAAATAGTCTTGCTTGCCGACCACAACGTGAACGTTGTTTTCGGCGCAAATGTCCTCGCCCCACCAGATCGGCTTGTTGGTGAGAACGCGGCGATAGTTCTTGACGACCGTCCAGGGCCGGGTGAGCGCATTGTCGATCGTGGTGATTTCATCATGTAGAAGGTTGGGATTGGCTCTGTCGAGATAGATCTTCTCCTTGATGATCGTCCGACCGTCCTCATGGAAGGGTATGCCGCTGGCATCGTAGGTGCGTGGGTTCTTGAGACCGCGCGTCTCGGCCACCAGCACATCATAGCGGCCGTCGCCATCCTCATCGATCCATCTGCCGATGGAATAGCCGGCAAACATCGGATTGGCATCCATGTCCTCGGCCCAGTCGCGTCCGTCGGTATAAATTCGACGGCTGTCGTGGATGTGTTCGATCAAGATGTGCGTCGTGTCAGGCGTCACGATGATCTCCATCGGCGAATACGCGTGCATGATTCGCGGCATGCCCGGCGACAGGCACCGATAGGTTGGATCGATGCCCTGCCCGCCACGCGCCTGGTCTTCAAGATTCGCTTCGTAGATGGCCTGATATTCGGCGGTCAGCGGGGCTTCCTGTAACCGGCCCGGAGGCTTGGTTGGATCGAATCGACCGACGCCGCGGGCGCCCTCGGCGCGAACCCATTGACCCTTAAAATCAGGAAACTTCCGCTCATCCCACGCCTGAGCGCCCACCACCGCTACCAGCAACACCGCCAAGATCGAGATTGCACCGATTGAGCTTCGGCAGAGCATGGCCATCCTCCCGAACGTTTCCACCAGGATGCAGCCAAAGCGAGGCTGAAGCAAACGCGGTTCGGGCCCTGCTGAAAGATGACGCTCGGCCCGTCGCCCTGGCCGGCTTCACGCTCAGCCTACCTCAATCCCGCAAACCCCGTCGAGGCTTGGTTCGCCCGTACTCGAATAGGCAGCACCTCGACGGGCCGCCGTTCATAGTCGAAACTGAATCGCCAGCCCCTTCTTGACGATGGCCGCCGGCCCTTGCCACATAACCGGCATGATGGGCCCACTTGAGCATCGCCAACGGATCGCGCACTTGACGCCGCTCGAGGATGTCTTGCAGCGGGTTGCTCAGCGCGTGCAGCCGGCAGCGCCGCGCGAAATGCCTGTGGCGGCTGCCCTCGGCTCCACATTGGCTCAAGACATTGTGGTGGAAGACCCGCATCCGGCGACGCCGCTCGCCCTGATCGATGGTTGGGCGGTCCACGCCGAGTTGACCGCGGATGCAGGGCCCTATACGCCCACGGTACTTTCGCACCTCCGAGAAGTCGCGGTGGGCGAAGCCCTGCGCGGCAACGGCGACGCGGTGACTCCGCTCGAAGCCGTAACCTGGCGCGCCGGCGCCGGCCAAGTGCATGCCGCGATGACCCCAGGCGAGGGCGTGCTGGTGCCCGGCACCGATGCTGGCGCCGGCGAAGTGCTGCGGCAGGCCGGCCACCGGCTCCGCGCCGTCGATGTCGCGGTCATGCATGCGCTCGGTATCACCGGGGCGCGTGTCCGCAAGCCTCGCGTCCAGGTGGTTCGCGCGGGGCCGGGTTGCGACGACATTACCGACGCCATCGCGGGATGGCTTGCCCATGCGATTGCCGCCGATGGCGGCGAGCCGGTGGCCACGACTCCCGGCCGCGATGTGCAAGCCGTTCTTGCCGGCGACGAAGCGGATGCCACGGCGATGGTTGGCGGCACTGGCGCCGGCCCTTGCGATAATGCCGTGCATGCCCTCCGCAAAATCGGCGCCGTCGAGGCGCATGGCATTGCCATGTCGCCGGGCGAGACCGCGGCATTCGGCATTGTCAATTCCCGGCCGGTGCTGGTCCTGCCGGGCCGCCTCGACGCGGCTCTGGCCGTGTGGCTCTTCATCGGGCGGGCGATGGTGACAAGGCTGCGCGGCGCCAGCGAGCATTTGTCTTTGCGCAAAGACACCTTGATTGGAAAAATTGCCTCGACGGTCGGCCTCACTGAACTCGTTTTGGTGCGTCAGGCCGGGGATGGCGTCGAGCCGCTCGCATCGAAATATCTGCCGCTTGCAACGCTTGCGCAAGCGGACGGATGGCTCGTCATCCCGGCCGCAAGCGAGGGGCTGCCGCCCGGCGCCCGCGTCACCGTGTATCCGTTACCGTAAGCATGCTGTCATGACCGCAGATCGCGAGACGCCGCATTGGAACGCCGACCTCGTCGCGACCGTGCGGTCGGCGGCACGTCAGGAGCAGTTTCTCGAAGTCATCTTGCCCGAAGAGGCGCGACGGCGCTTTGAAGGGGCGGCCGATCGGTCGCCGCTGACGGCCGAGCCGGTCAGGCTTACGCAAGCGCTGGGACGCGTGCTCGCGTCCGACCTTGCTGCCGAAACCGACGTGCCGGCGTTTGACCGCGCCAGCGTCGACGGTTTTGCGTTGCGGGCGGCTGACACGATCGGGGCGGGGGAGCGCGCGCCGCGACGGCTTCTGCTCAATGCGGAGGTGATCGCCTCCGGCCATCCGCCCGTCCTCGAACTGCGCGCCGGGACCTCAAGCGCGATTGCCACCGGCGGGGCGGTTCCGCGCGGCGCGGACGCGGTAGTGATGATCGAGCATACCGGCCTGGTCGAGACGCCCCAGGGACCGGCCATCGACGTGAGGCGCGCCGCGGCCGCTGGCCAATTTGTCGCCTTCGCGGGCTCTGATATGGCGCGCGGCGAGACGGTTTTGCGGCGGGGCCAGCAGCTCAGCTCGCGCGAAATCGGTATCCTGGCCGCCTGCGGAATTGCCGAAATCCCAGTGGTGCGGCGGCCGCAGGTGGCCGTGCTGTCGACCGGCGACGAGCTGGTATTGCCCGGCACATTGCTGCCGCGAGCCGGCGTTTACGACAGCAATAGCGCGATTGTGGGCGCGGCGGTCGAGGAGGCCGGCGGCAAGGCCGTCCATTACGGCGTCATTCCCGACAATGAGGCCAAGCTCGAAGCCGCAGTGCGTCACGCGCTGGCGGCTTGCGACATGGTGGTTCTTTCCGGCGGCACCTCCAAGGGCGTCGGCGATCTGTCGTATCGAATTCTCGCCCGACTCGGGCCGCCGGGCGTGCTGGTGCACGGGGTCGCTCTCAAACCCGGCAAGCCGCTGTGCCTCGCGGTCAGCGACGGCAAACCGATTGCTGTACTGCCGGGCTTCCCGACCTCTGCAATCTTCACCTTCCATGCGTTTGTCGCGCCAATCATCCGCGCCCGCGCGGGGCTGCCGGCTGAGGCAGCACAATCCGTGAAAGCGACCGTTCCGGTCCGAATTCCCTCCGAGATCGGCCGGCAGGAGTTCGTCCTGGTGGCTCTGGTGCCGGGCGAGCACGGAGCGGTGGCCTTCCCGATCGGCAAAGGCTCGGGCGCAGTCACATCCTTCTCGCAGGCCGACGGCTTTTTGGCGATCGATGCGCTCAGTGCCGGTCTCGATGCAGGCCTCACCAGGGAGGTGACATTGATCGGGGGACGCGCAAAACCGCCCGACATCGTCATCATGGGAAGCCATTGCGTGGCCCTCGACGCCGTCATCCAGAGAGTCGCCGAACAGGGCTTTGCGGCGCGAACGGTCGCAATCGGCAGCATCGGCGGGGTGGCAGCGGTGGAGCGTGGCGAATGCGATATTGCGCCGGTGCACCTGCTCGATCCAGCGAGCGGCCAATACAATAGACATTTGGTCCGTGCCGGAATTTCCCTCCATTCCGGTTGGGAACGGATGCAGGGCTTCATATTTCGCGCCGGCGATGCGCGGTTTTCCGGCAAAATCGCGGCCGATGCGCTGCGCACCGCGCTCGCGGATCCATCCTGCCTGATGGTCAATCGCAATGCTGGGTCGGGCACCCGCATCCTGATCGACCGGCTGCTCGACGGTCGCCGCCCGCCGGGGTACGCCAATCAGCCGAAATCGCATAATGCGGTAGCGGCCGCGGTCGCGCAAACGCGCGCTGATTGGGGCATCGCGATCGCCAACGTGGCGAAACTCTATGGTTTGGCGTTTTTGCCGATCGCGCCCGAACACTATGATTTTCTGGTGTTGGATCGCCGCCTTACGCGCCCGGCCGTCCACGCCTTCCTGGCGGCCCTGGCGGAACCTGCCGTGCGTCGGCGTATCACGGCTCTCGGCATGAGCCTCCCGGAAACCGCGAAATGACGGCACGCTCCGGGCTTGATTTGGCACTCAACATCAGCGGGCTCAACTTGGTCCAAACAATCGATACCATGCACATCGGCGACGCACTTCCCACTTCAATTTAAGAGAAAGGATTGATCGTCATCGCCGTGGCCGACGTTGACGGGCCCAGCGGTGCGCCGGGCCCGCCGACCGCCGGCTTTTCGCGTCGCAACCCCGGCGCCCCGCCCCCCGCGCGCTCGCGAGCGGGTCTTTCCTGATGCGATGGCGCATTTTGCGATCCGGGCCGGGAGTGCCTCCATCCACAGGCTTTCCGGCGGCGCCGCTTGGGCGGAGGGCGCGGCGCTGCTAACGCTTCGCCTGGATGAAGCGCCGTGATTCGCGGCCAACGCGCAGCCGAGGCGAAGAGCGCGATGAAATTTGTTCACGCGGCAGATCTTCACCTGGACAGCCCGCTGCTCGCATTGTCGCGCCAGGATGCCCGGCAGGTCGAACGCATGCGGCGCGCCGCCCGCGAGGCATTCGAGCGCCTGGTCGATCTGTGCATCGATAAAGAGGTGGCATTGCTCCTGATCGCAGGAGATCTCTATGACCACGATTGTCCGAACATGCAGATCGCGGTGTTCCTTCGCAAGGAGCTGAGGCGGCTGGAGCAAAGGGGAATTCGCGTCGTGATCATCAAAGGCAATCATGACGCCGATAACAAGATCACCAGCGCGCTCGCACTGCCGGCAAATACCCGCGTGCTTGGCGAACGAAAGCCGGAGACGATCGTCTTCGACGATCTGCCGGCGCGCATTGCAGTCCATGGACAGAGCCTCAAGGCAGGGCCTGTTCCCGAAAATCTCGCTGTGTCCTATCCGGCGGGATTGCGCGGCCACTACAACATCGGCCTCTTGCACACCTCGCTCGCGGGCGCCGCGGACCACGATCCCTATGCGCCGTGCAGCTTGGAAGACCTGACGACCCGCGGCTATGACTACTGGGCGCTCGGCCACATCCACAAACGTGTCATTCTTGCCCGCGACCCATGTGTGATCTTCCCGGGAAACCTGCAGGGGCGGCACGCCAAGGAGAGCGGCCCCAAGGGCTGTTTTCTGGTGGAGGTCGACGAGGCCGGCCATACTGTGGCGGCGGAGTTCGTTGCCCTCGACGTCGTGCGCTGGCACCGCGCCGA
This sequence comes from Xanthobacteraceae bacterium, assembly GCA_030043175.1. Next base: position 5,996 of record JASHYD010000658.1, read on the forward strand.
GGTCGATCTGAGGGGCCACAACGTCGAAACCGAGTTGGTCGAGGCGATACGGGGCGCTCTGATGCAGGTGCACCGGGACGGCGAGGGCCGCCCCGGCGCGGTGCGTGTCGTGCTGACGGGCTCGACATCGCTCTACCCGTACCTCGAACGCAGGCCGCTTCGCCTGCGTCAGACGGTGCTTGAATTAGCCGCCGAAATCGCCGGCGACGACATTTGGATCGAGAAGATCGTCAACAGCGCGAGCCCGCCTGCTGAGTGCGTTGACGCAATGTCGAACGAGGAGACCCACGATCTCGTCGGCATCATGCAGGAACTTGCCGGCAATGCGGAACTGATCGGACCGCTGCTGGCAAAGGAGCTTGGACCGTTACGAAGCAAGCTGCCGGGAGAATTGAAAGACCTTCCGTGTCTCAAACTGGTGGAAACGCCCGGGCTGTGTAAGGATACGCTGGACAGGCTGCGGCCGCGCCTAGCCGCCCGTCTTGCCGCTGAGGAGGATGCGTGATGCGCATCCTCGCACTCCATTTGCGCGCCTACGGCCATTTTACCAGCTATTCGCTCGAGTTCGGCGCCCGGCCGGGTCTTCATCTCATCTACGGCCACAATGAAGCGGGGAAAAGCACGACCCTGCGCGCCCTTTCCAGCGTGTTGTTCGGCTATCCGCACGAGATCATCGACGGCTTCAGCCACGACGCCAAGGATATCGCGATCGGCATCGATGTTCTTGCCAGTGATGGCCGACGGTTGTCGTTCGTGCGCAGGCGCCGCGGCAGGCACGTGCTTACCGCTCTCGACGGATCAGCGCTTGATGGCGGTACAGTCGAAAGCTTTCTCGGCGGCGTGTCGCGCGAGGTATTCGAGAAGGTTTTCGCGCTCGATCACCATCGGCTGCATCAGCACGCCAAAGCCCTGCTCGCCGATGGCGGATCGCTCGGTTTCAGCCTGGCGGAGGCAGGTTCCGGCATCGCCGGCCTCAAGGCCGTGGTCGACAAGCTCAAGACCGAGCGCGCTTATCTATTCCTTGCCGGAGGCTCCAAGCCGAAGCTGAACCAGGCCATCGCCGAGGTTATCGAGCTGCGCAAGGACGCCCGACGGCGCACGGTGTCGCCTGCCGAATACCGAACGCGCGAGAAACGCATCGAGGCGGCCGATGCCGAGCTTCGGGCGATGCGCGAGCGGCGCAGGGACATCGAGTCGAACATCGTCCGGCTGGAGCGCATTGCAAAAAATCTGCCATTGCGGGCGGAGCACCGGGCCCTGACGCAGCGCATCGAGGCGCTCGATGACGTAGCGATAGTGGGGGGCGAATTCGTCCAGCAGCGGGTCAAGGCCCAAGCCGATCTCGAAGCCGCCCGCGAGGACATCGATGCGGCCTCAGCTGCCATCGCGGATTTGGAGCGCCGCATTGCCGCAATTACGATTGATGAAGCCATCCTGGCGCGGAGCGAGGAGATCGAGAAACTGGCGCACAGGCGCCCCGTCATCGAGGACTACGAAACACACAGCCCGAAGCGGGAAGCGGAGCGGGCTCAAGTTTATGCCACCGTCAGAGCCCTGCTGGCCAAGGCCGAACTTGACGACGGTACCAGGGATCTTGCCGGCATGTTGCCCTCGACGCTCAAGCGCAAGGCCATACTAAAGCTTGCGGACGCCGGTAAAGAGCTTGCCACGCAACGGGCGACGGCGCTCAAGAATGCGGAAATGGAAGCCCGCGCCTTGATCAAGGCGCGAGACCGCGCCACCCAGCTTCCCAAGCCGCGCCCGGTCGGCGATCTTTCCCGCGCGCTCACAGCAGCCGACAAGCTCGGCGATATCACCGCTGACATTGCAAAGCGACGTCGCGCGCTTGAGCGAGAGACGAAGAAACTCGAACAGAATATCATCGGCCTCGGTCTCGGAATCGATCGGGTGGATCTACAACGGGAAATCGCGGTTCCATCGGAAAAAGTTGTAGCGCGTTACGCCGAATTGCTCGCGGAGGCGGACAAGAGCGTGAAAGCCGGTCAAGACACGCTGGCGCGACTGAACCGCGACATCGCGGAAACGGATCACAGGACGGCCGCCCTGACAACGCAAGGCGATGTCGCCACCGAGGATGATTTGATAGCGGCTCGCCATGCTCGCGACCAAGGTTGGCAGCTGGTGCGCGCCCTCTACGTCGATCTCCAATCTGGCCTTGAGGAACTGGCTCACCGCTTCGCGCCCGATGGCCGGATTGCCGACACCTATGAAAAGCACACGCGCGAGGCCGACCGGGCTGTCGATACCCTGCGCGCTCGCGTGCGGGAGTCGACCGAGCTGTCGCTCCTGAGGCGTCGGGCGGCGGAACTGCGAACAAAAACAGTCGAGGTAACCGCAGAGATCGATGCGCTTGGTAGGCGTCGCGAAGCTCTGTTCTCGGAATGGCGGGCCCTATGGCCCGCGGGCCTGATCACGGTGCAGTTGCCCGGTGAGATGGTCGAGTGGCTTGCGCGGCGGGACGCCGCCATTGCGCTGGCGGATGCCCTTGAAGAAGGGCGTGACGCCATTAAGCAACTCGTCGATCGGGAGCGCGAAGGCCGGCGAGCACTCGCGGCTGCGATGGCGCCATTCGTCACAGAGCCGCAGGATTGCGGACTGGAATCCTTGCGGGAGCTCGCGCGAGACCTTCTCCGAGATGTCACCAACGCAAATACGCTACGCGAAAAAGCTGATGAAGCCGTCCGTGAGCAATCGGCCCGCAAGGGTGCTGCAGACGAAGCAGCTGATAAGCTGATATCGCGGATCGACAACTGGGGGGGCTCCTGGCGCGCAGCCCTTGCGGACGCCGGCTTGCCGGCGAATCTGAGCACCGAGGCGGCCTACGCGACTCTCGAGATCATCAATGAAGTCGATATCGCCAAATCGAAGATGGATGAACTGACCCATCGGATCGCGGCGATGAGGCGAGACAGCGACACCTTTGGTAATGTTGTCGCCGCCGTCGCCGCAAACCTGCCTGGGAAATTGACCGGGGATGCCGCGGAAATCAGCCGGCAATTGGAGAGGCGCCTCGGCGTAGCGCGCAGCAAGGAAGCGGAACTCAAGGGCTTCAAGGACCAATTGAAGCCTCAGGTCGAGCGGCGCAATCGCGCCAGCGATAAGCTTCGTCGCAGCCAGGCGACGCTCGATGCCTTGAGCGCGCAGGCCGGCTGCACCGATGCCGACGAACTGCCGGAGATCGAGCGCAAATCGACCGAGAAACAGGCCGCCTCGGCGGCGCGTGAGAAAATCGAGATGCGCGTTCGCGAAGACGGCGGCGGACGCGATTTTGCGGCCCTGTTTGCGGAATGCGACGATGTGCCGGCAGATCAAGTTTCCGCCGACCTCCTCAACCTGAAGGCCGATCGCGAGGAGACCGAGGCCGGTATTGAAAAGCTGATGGCCGATCGCGCGGCATTGCAGGCCGACTTCGATATCCTGTTCGGGCAAAGCCAGGCCGCAGACTTCATGCAGGAGGCCGCGACGGTCGAGGCGGAAATCGCAGAAGCGGTCGAAGCCTATGTGGACCTCACGGTTCAGGAGACGTTGCTGCGGGCCGCAATCGACATTTACCGCGACCGTAACCAAGGGCCGATCCTTCTGCAGGCAAAACACCTGTTCGCGGAATTGACCGACCACGCCTATACCGGCCTGCGCGCCGACATCAACGAAAGAGGCGAAACCATCCTCATCGCCGAAGACGCATTACGCGGCAGCCTCGAGATCGACGCGCTGAGCGACGGGACGGTGGATGCGCTCTACCTCGCGCTGCGTCTCGCGGTGGTACAGGAGCACAATATGAGGCACGAGCCGCTCCCGTTCGTCGCTGACGATCTCCTGCTCAATCTGGACAACAAACGCGCACAGGCGGCGCTGCGGACGCTGGCAGCGATCGCCGCATCAAGCCAGGTTCTGCTGTTTACCCACCACGCTCACATGGCGGATCTTGCCCGGATCGCGGTGCCGCCTCCGCTCCTGATTGAGCACGACCTCTCCCCGGTCGGCGAAGCGGGAGAGCGCAGAGCGGCTGGCGCTCGGTAAGCCCAACCCACGCTCCCGCAGATTGCCATTGCGGCGGCGCTCGGGTGTATGGGCGAACGCGGTCGCGGCCGGCGGAATCGCCCGATTGGTCGAACATCCCGATCTGATTCGCCAATCAGCAGGCCTGGCATGCCTATCTCGACAAGCTTGGCATTAGCGAACTCAAGGTCAGCAATCACCGGGGTCACCCCGCCGGGAAAGCCGCTCGTGCGCAGGAACATTCCGAGCAGTTGGCAATTTGCTTATCAACATCCGCGGACCGAGAATGGGTATGGAACATGTCAGACCCCCGCTACACTGATCCGTTCGACAACGATCTGTCCCGTCGCTTCGGTGTCCAACAGTCCAGCACAGCCGGGACGTTCTGGCCGTGGATGACCGGCGCCCTCACCGCTCTCGGGACTCTCGTGGGGCTGCTGATCGGATATAACTGGGGAGCTGTGCATGAGAAGAGGGCTCAATCGAGCCCGCCC